>CAZWZZ010000803.1:0-3498 GCA_964638395.1 uncultured Caldilineaceae bacterium | reverse complement strand
ATTTGGTCAGGGCCTCTTCGCCGCTGTTAGCCGTGTCGATGTGATAGCCCCGGCCCAACGTTTTCAGCCCCCTGGCCAGGACAATAGCCACTTTGGTTTCATCATCGACCAGCAAAATACGCCTGGTTTTTGTATTATTGGTCATAGTCTGGGTCATCGTCATCACTCACGGTATCGTGTCTCTATTATCAATCAATAGCCTGCATCCGCATCCTGAATGAACCGAGAAGCGAAGTTGTCTCGAAGCCGTGTCCTGCGACCATAGGAAGTGTCGAAGGGGATGCTACAGTCTCCTGATTATTCTTATGAACTGCGTCACTCATAATTCTGACGTTTATCAGCATATCACAAATAAAAGATCGTGCCGTCAGAGTTTTGTAACAGTTATATAACACGGTCGCTCAGGGCTTCAACCATCAGAGGGGATTCGCACCGGCCCTATTTTGATGGTGATGTTAAAGTGCTTGTAGTCTCAGTAGATATAATTTTAGGGGAATAAGACACGCCCCCGTGCGGCTCTATTCAGCACGAGGGCGTGTTGACTACCCAAATTTGGATGTATTGCGTTTTGACCCTGCCTACCCGGCCTACCCTGCCTACAATATCTTTGTCTGGGGCGAGGCCGTCCCCTCTTCTCTTTCCACCCCCCGCTTGTTTTGTTGGTTGACCACTTCTTCTTCAGGTTGCGGCCCTTCGAACGGTTCGGTAAACGGTTCGAGGTCGAACATTTTACGCCAGGCGTAGATGGCCAGCAGCTTGCCGGTGGCCAACAACGGAGCCGCCAATAAAACCCCCAAAATTCCGGCCAGGGTCCCGCCCATAATCACGCCGACGATAACCAACAGGGGATGCAGCCCCAGCGCCTCGCCTACGACACGGGGCAGCAGCCAATTCCCCTCGATCTGTTGGATCAGCACCCCAATGATGAAAATTATCAGGCCAAACCAGAGGGGATGCAGCCCCAGCCAATTATCCCCCTGAAAAACAGCCACGGTGGTCGAAATGGCCACAACCAGCGTCGGGCCAATGTAGGGAAAAAAGTCCAGAAAAAAGGCCAGCACTCCCAGAGTCAAGGCATACTGCACCCCGAAAAAGTAGAAAATGAGGGTAAAAATAAGGCCGATAATCAAGGCCAGGGCCAACCGGCCCCGGAGATAGGCTTGCCAGATGCGTCCATTTTCCTCCATAAGCCGCTCCACATCCCGGCGATAACCCGGCTGGTGAATGGCCTGGCTGATGTGGTAGCTAAAGCGGGGCAGATCGACAGCAAAGTAGATCGACAGCACGAAGATCAGAATCAGCCAGCCGATCCAACTGAGCGTCGTCGAGGCCGCCAGGCGAATCAACAGGGCGCTCTGGCCGATGAAAAATTGAAGCCAGGTGAACAACTGCTGAGACAGTTGCTCGATATCGAGATTTAGTTCGCTTAGCTCGAACCGCCAGGCCCCGATTTCAACAGGATGATTTAACCAGGTCTGCACCACCTGCGGCTCGATAAACAAAATATCCTGAACCACGATGATAAGGGCGAAGGCTTGATTATAAAGAGTAAAGCCGGCCCCAATCACAAGAGCCACCACCAGCAGGGCAAACAACGGGTAGACCAGGGCAATAGCCACCCCCCGGCTCAAGAGGGTGCGCCGGTCTAGCCAGACGATGATCGGGTTGAGGATGTAGGCAATCGTGCCGGCCACGATAAGCGTGGTCACCAACCCCTGAAACCGCCACACGGCTATCAGGATCAGGGTCACGGCGAAGACACCCACGAAGGTTTTGGTTAAGCGGCCCCACTTGGGGGAATTTAGGTCGGTAGACATGGCTCTATTTTCTCAGCGTTAGTTTACCTTTATGATTGTACCATGTCTTGGTAAAAGGGTGTATTTTTCAACATCCGCTCAAAGCTGATGATAACTGGTTACACTGTCTGGATACTCCTCCGAGGCCGGACTGGCACATACTTTCAACCGTAGATTGGTCACCCGAACCCAGGCGCTTTCGACATAAAACCCGACCCGCCCCTGGCTAAATTGGTTATCGGCCAGAGTCAGCAACACATAGCCATTCAGGGAAAATTCAATATACTGTTCATAAGCGATCAGGCAGAAGGGGTGCGGGTCTTTGGTAGCTACGTAATGAGCCGCCTGCAACTGTTCATAATGAAAAGACTCCTGGATGCCCCCTTCGGGCCGGTGTCGCCAGGCCCGCACTTGAGCAATGCCCTTGAATAGATCGAGGCTGAGATAGTAGCCATTCCCCTCCTCATCGAGCCGGAAGACCAGGCCACATTTACCCCGCCCATCCAGGTTCAACTGTCCGGTCAGCATGAAGTCGTTATACGTGCCTCGTAGCACAAAGGCCTCGAACCCGCTATCACAGCCAAAGGTGCAAGCTGCCGCCTCATTCGCTCCGCTGGCGTAAGGGTTATCAAACAACGTCTGGAGTGGGGTTAGCTCGTCGATGGTCAACTGTTTGGCAATCAGTTGCTCGAACCCGGCGAAAGATTTCAGCCGCAACTGGCCGCCATCAGAAACAGCCAACTCTTTGGGTGGAGCCATCAAGTGTTGCCCGTAGGTACTCAACCCCTTGTAGAAAAAGTTCCATATCAGATAGCGATCCTCATCCCAACAAACGCGGGCCGCATAATTACCCTGCGGCATCAACACATTGTCGTAGTAATTCTGGTACGGCCCTTCGAACTGGTCGGCATACCAATAATGAACCTTGACATCCTCCCGAACCGAACCGATAAGATAGTAGCACCCCTCGATATTCACCAGATTGGGCACCTCGATATCGTCGTAACGTCGAGGATGGTACAGTGGCCGCCGAAACTCGAAGTGGTTCTCGTTGACTTCCTCCGCCAGCGATACGCAGCCCCGACGGATGACCGGCCCCTCATTGACCCGCGCCGCCGCCAGCAGATAGACCCGGCCATTGTCGTGGAAGCAGAACGGATCACGGAAGCTGACCCAATGCCGTCCTTCATCCAGGCTGTATTCATAATAATTGCCGACTATCTCCAGCGGATAGGCTCCCGACTCATCCTTCTGCCAATGGTACAAATCATCGCTGTGGGCCAAACCAATTCGTTGAATCCGGCCCCTTTCCCCCATCGTCAAACCCGTGTAAAACATCCGCCACGCCCCGGGCCGGTAAGGGTTAGGCGTAATGTGCATCGTCCACAACATATCATCATCCCACTGGTCGGGATCGCTGATGAACAGCGCATTCTTGACCCGCCGCCAGGTTAACCCATCTTCGCTGATGGCGTGGGCGATATAATCGTGGTTGGGCAAGGTCAGGTGAAAGAGATGGTACACCCCCTCATGTTTGACGACATCCACATCGCCGATTTCAAAATCACGGAAGCCGTAGCCTGAATACATAATCAGGAACCTTTCTGATGGTTTTATATTTATGGGAGTTACGTTTGGAACGGCACTCCTAAGTTAGCAGGATGCCAGGATTGTAGCACACTTTGACTGTTATTCAAGCCTT
>CAZWZZ010000802.1:0-3503 GCA_964638395.1 uncultured Caldilineaceae bacterium | reverse complement strand
CCTCCAGGCGACGGGGGCGGCGGGTTTGCCGCGTTTTCATATCTCTCCAGGACATGCGTGTATCTCCTATACGACTAGAGATTGGGGAGTGGGAGAGTTAGAGATTGTCTTACTTAATCTCCCACTCTCCAATCTCTGAATTTTCTTATTATAACCCACCTGACGAGTGGGCCTTCAATTATAGACTAAATTGCTTTGGTGACCAAAAGCGTGAGGTCGTCCGGCTGCTCTTCGTCGCTCCGGAAGGCGTCGATGTCGGCGATGATGGCGTCGATGATGTCTTGGGCGGAGCGATGCCCCTCTGTGGCGACGATAGCTTCGAGACGGGCCAGGCCATACATCTGTCCATCGCCGGGGCGGACCGCATCGGTCACGCCGTCGCTGTAGCAGACGAGGACATCGCCCGTGTCGAAAGTGAGGGTGTCCTCTTCGATGATGAGGTTGGGGAGGAGACCGAGAAAGCGGCCGGGCACGTCGAGGAGTTTGGTTTGGCGGGGGGCGGCCTGGTAATAGACCGGGCGGTCGTGTCCGGCCCGAATGAAGGTCATCTGGCGGGTTTGGTAATTCAACTTGCCGTAAAACGCGGTGACGAACATCGCCGCCGTCGAGGCTTTCATCAACAACTCTTGGATGTGATGGGCCGTTTCGGTCGGGGTATGTTCGGCTTTGGTTTCGCTCAGGAACAGGGCGCGGACCACGGCCATATAAATCGCGGCCTGCACGCTTTTGCCGGACACATCAGCCATCACGATACCGACCTGCTCTTGCCCGATGTCCAGGACATCATACAGATCGCCGCCGATTTCGCGAGCGGGCCGGGCGATGGCCGCAAATTCAAAATTGTCGATCTCCGGGAACGAGGTCGGCAAAATGCTGTGGTGAACCTGGGCCGCGATTTCGATGTCCCGCTTGACCCGCTCCCGGCGCAGCAGTTCGGCCTGAGCCGCCCGCAGGTTATCCAGCGTCCGGGCCAACTCATCATTTTTGAGCTGGAGTTCGCTGATGGTGATGCGGTCGGTGTCCCGCACGCTGCGGGCGATGCCCCGCATAATGGCCCGCGACACCGAGGGGTTGCGGGCCAGAATCTTATCCAGTGTATCTTCGTGGATTTCGATCAGGCGACAGTCGGAAATAGCGTGGACGCTGGCCGAGCGGGGGGCACGGTCTAACACGCCCAACTCACCAAAAAAATCACCTTTACTCTTGAGACCGAGGAGGTGTTCCCCTTCGGCCATTTTTTTCGTAAAGGCGACCTGTCCGGTCTCGATGATATAAAATGTGTGTTCTAATTCGCCCTCGCGGCAAATAGTTGCGCCGGCGGAATATTCGCGCTCGACAACGACCTTGGATAACATCGTCAGGTCTTCTTCCGGTAAAATACCAAGCGCCAGTTCCAGGGCTGCCCGCATACGGCTCAATGTTTGTGTCCCACCTCTACCATTCAATTGCAACCAGTTCCCGAGCCATATTTTCTTCGCGGACCACTTCGATACCGCGCACTTGACAATCGGCCAGGATACTTTCGACGCGGTTGACCAGTTGATCGGGTGCAATCGGTTTAACGATATACTCCACGACCATCGGACCGCAGTCAAAGGCCATTGATACCTCGCGGCGCATTCCTTTGGCGCTCAGGAAGACGATAGGGAGATTAGCTCCCTCTTTAGCGATCATACGGGCTGCATCGTAACCGGTTACCATTGGCATGCGGATGTCGAGGATTGCGAGGTCGATAGGTTCTTCACGGACAATTTGCACCGCTTGAGCGCCGTTGATCGCTTCGTGAACGCGATGCTCTTTTTGGCGCAAAGCATAGGCAAACAGTTCACGACAATCACGATCATCTTCAGCGTAAAGAATGTTGGCCATCCGTATCAAATCTCCTTTTGTTAACATTGTACCCCGGTGCGCGGTCTTTCGCAAAAACCGTCACAATAGTCTCAGTATATCACGCTTTTCGGGGCTTGACAATGGTATTTTGGAGTGTCGATATGGGATAAAGGGGGGTATTTGTTGAAGTTGCCTCTATTATTTATGTCAAGCTGACTTAAGATGGCTTAAAATTTTGCGCCGCAGTGACCTTTTGACTTGACCACGGTTACTGGTACAATGGCCTTGAGTCAAAGATCGGACAAGACAAGGCCAAAATGACCAGCCAAAAACCCCGCGCCCCGCGTAACAAAACGATCACCTTGAGCGACGAGGAACGAGGCCGCTATCGGGCCAGGCTAAAACGGCTGACCGGGCCGACGCCGGTCGAGGCGCTGTTGGACACCACTCTCTGCCAGGATTTGTTCGAGACTTTGCCCCACCTGCCGCCCACATTTGTCGATCTGCTTTTCATTGACCCCCCCTACAACCTGACCAAAACCTTCAACCGGCGTCACTTTAGCCGGATGCCGCTCGATGAGTATGAAGCCTGGTTGGAAAGGTGGCTGCCGGGGCTGCTGCCGACCCTCAAACCGACGGCCTCCGTCTACCTCTGTGGCGATTGGCAATCCTCGGCGGCGGTACAGCGGGTGATGCAAAAATATTTCATCCTCCGCAACCGCATCACCTGGGAACGGGAGAAGGGG
This sequence comes from uncultured Caldilineaceae bacterium, assembly GCA_964638395.1. Lineage (GTDB taxonomy): Bacteria > Chloroflexota > Anaerolineae > 4572-78 > J111 > CAZWZZ01. The sequence continues at coordinate 927 of CAZWZZ010000802.1, read as the reverse complement.
CGGGGGGCTAAAAGCAACTGGAAGAACGCCTCGGAGGACATCTGGTTCGGCACGCTGTCGGATGACTACACCTTCAACGTCGAGGCGGTCAAGCTCAAGCGGCAGGTCATCGCCCCCTACACCACCACCGATGGCCGCCCCAAAGATTGGCAGGAAACCAAGCAGGGCCGCTTCCGGCTGACCCACCCCTCCAATCTGTGGACCGATTTGACCGTGCCCTTCTGGTCGATGCCGGAAAACACCGACCACCCCACCCAGAAGCCGGAGAAGCTGCTGGCCAAGATCATCCTGGCCAGCTCCAACCCCGGCGATGTGGTCTTCGACCCCTTCCTCGGCGCCGGCACGACCTCGGTCGTGGCCAAAAAGTTGGGCCGGCGCTACCTCGGTCTTGACATCGACGAGACCTATTGCTGTCTGGCCGAAAAGCGGCTAACCCTGGCCGAGACGGAGTCGCGCATTCAAGGGTATGAGGAGGGTGTTTTTTGGGAGCGGAACAGCAAGAGCTAACTTGTCTACGGCCCAGAGCGGCTTTGTAATGAGCTGTGCCAATCTCTTGGAGTAAAAATAGAGATGCGCCAGTCACCATTGAGTTTAATAACCCCGGCCAAATGTTCTCGTTCTATAAACTCCAGGAATGTCTAGAGCCAGACCCTAAAGGTTTTGTCCATAAAGGTTGTTTGAAAGCAGCTTCGTCACCGTAAACAGATCATTTTGTGCCTGATCTAGGGAAACCTTTAGGGTCTTGTAGAGCCAGACCCTAAAGGTTTGGTTGTTTCTAGGGAAACCTTTAGGGTCTTGTGCCCATATTGAGAACTGCTGACCATAAAAAAGGGCGCGGCCTCAAGCCACGCCCTTTTCTTATTCAGGTCTTGCTATCCCTGCGGCGGAGACCGCCACAGGATGTTCGTCGATTACTTGGCCACGAAG
>CAZWZZ010000801.1:0-3504 GCA_964638395.1 uncultured Caldilineaceae bacterium | reverse complement strand
CCCAACTAATCAACCCGCGCCCCAAACTGCCCATCACTGACCTTGACCGTAATCTCATCCCCGGCGCTGACTTGTCCCCGCCGGGTGATGGCGGTTTCCCCTTTTTGAACGATGGCATAGCCTCGATCCAGCGTCGCCTGGGGATTGAGGGTGGCTAACCGGGCCGTCAGGGTGTTGACCCGCTCCCGTTGCAGGGAGAGGTGATGCCCGGTCGTTTGGGCCAGCCGCTCGGCCAGGGTATCGACCCGCTGGCGAGCGTTGTCGATCTGGCTTTGGGGGGAGTAGCGATCCAACGCCCACTGCTGGTTTCGTAAATCGGCGCGGGCGGTGGTGATGACCTGCTGGGCGGCGTCGGCCAGGGCCAGTTCGTAATCGCGGAGGAGACGGCTCAATTCGAGACGATCCGGCGTGGCGATCTCGGCGGCGACAGAAGGGGTCGGGGCGCGGACATCGGCCACAAAGTCGGCGATAGTAAAGTCGATTTCGTGACCGACGCCGACGATGAGGGGAATGTCGCAGGCAACGATGGCTCTGGCCAGGGCTTCGTTGTTGAAGGCCCACAAATCCTCCAGGCTGCCCCCGCCTCGGCTCAAAATGATGACCTCGACCGGTTGGCGGGCGATGGCTTCCAGGGCGACGATGATTTTGGGCGGGGCGGTGTCGCCCTGAACCGGCGTTGGAGAAAGAATAACTTCGGCAATAGGGTAGCGGCGGCGCAGGACGTTGAGAATATCCCGCAAAGCCGCCCCATCCGGCGAGGTGACGACGCCGATACGCCGGGGAAAAGTCGGCAACGGCTGCTTGAGACCGGCGTCGAACAGCCCCTCGGCATCGAGCCGGGCCTTGAGCCGCTCGAATTGGGCGTACAAATCTCCTTCGCCGGCCGGTTCCAGATCATCAACGTAAAATTGATAGCTGCCGCCCGCCTCGTAGACGGAGATGCGCCCGTGGGCCACAACCGCCTCGCCATCCCGCTGGGGCAGGTAAACCAGCCGGTTGGCCTGGGAGCGCCAGATGACGCAGCGGATACTGGCCTGGGCATCCTTCAGCGTGAAATAGATGTGGCCCGACGCGGCCCGTTTCCAGTTGGAGATTTCCCCCTCCAGCCAGACATCTTGCAGGCTCAGATCCGCCTCGAACTTCTGGCGGATGTAGGCGGTGATGGCGCCGACGGACAGCACGCGGGGGGGCATATTAAAGAGAGATGGTTGAACCACTGTTTTTATATCCTTTATGATCTTCGAATTCGATTAACGCTTCCTCCCCGTACCGCCCATACCCCGGTGGCCACCCGCTCGATGAAGCGGCGGTCGTGAACCACGGCCAGGAGCGTGCCCGGAAAGTGGCCGAGGGCCGTCTCGAACTGCTCCCGGCTGGGCAGGTCGAGATGGTTGACCGGCTCATCCAGCAGCAAAAAGTTACATTGGTGGGCCACCAGCAGGGCCAGCATCAGCCGGGCACGCTCGCCAAAGCTGAGGTGAGCGATGGGGATGAACACCTCATCCCCGGCGAAGAGATATTTATGGAGAAAGGCCCGCACCTCCCCCTCGGTCAAGCCCCGCTCGGCGGTTGCCTCTCGGATCGTGTCGTAGGGCGTCGAGGCCGGATCGAGAATCTCCTGCTCCTGGGCCAGGTAGCCCAACTTGATGCCCTGCCCCAGCCGGATGTGCCCCTGCGTTGGTTCGATCTCGCCACTGATGAGCCTGAGCAGCGTCGTTTTTCCGCTGCCGTTCGGCCCGATCAAGGCGATACGTTCGCCGTGGGTCAGGGTCAGGGTGACCCCGGCAAAAAGTAGCGTACCGTCGAAGCCCATCGCCACATCCTCCAGGGTCAACACCTGCCGGGCACCGCTGTCATCCTGGGCAAACTCAACCTTGAGCTGCCATTCCTGGCCCGGCTTGTCGATCCGCTCTTCCGTTTGCAACTGCTCCAGCCGCTTCTCCAACTGTTTGGCCCGGCCCAGCGTGCCCGCGCTGCGATTGCCGAAGAAGGCTTTGGCGAATTTGTCATTGGTGTCAGCCTTGCCCCCCCGCCGAAATTTGGCCTGCGCCCGCCGTTGTTGGGCGGCCTGACGCAGCCCGGCGATTTCCGATTGCTGGGCCTGGTACGCCTGCATCTGCTGCGCCCGTTCCCGCTCCAACAGGGCCAGGTAATCGCTGTACGTCCCGGCTACATCCCGCAGCGTGCCTCCCTGCGCCTCGATGACCAGGGTGCGGGTGATGACCGCGTCCAGAAAGGCCCGGTCATGGGAGACGATCAGCACCGCGCCGTCGTAGTCACGCAGCCAGCCCTCCAGCCAGGTCAGGGCCTCGATGTCGAGATGGTTGGTCGGCTCGTCGAGCAGGAGCAGCCGGGGCTGTTGGACCAGCAGCCGGGCCAGCCCCAGGCGGGTCTTTTGCCCGCCACTGAGGTGGGTCACCAACCGCTCGCGGGGTAGGTCGGCCAACTCCAGACCGGTCACTATTTTTTCCAGCCGGATTTCCAGATCGTACCCCCCGGCGGCCTCGAAGCGGGCTTCGGCCTCGGCGTAGGCAGCGGTCAGGTCGGGCAGGTCGGCTCCATCCGCCGTCGCCATCCGGGTGGCGTACTGCTGCATCCTGGCCTGGGCCAGGCTGTGGTCGGCGGTGGCCTGAGCCAGGGCGTCGGCGATGGTGTCGTCGTCGCCGAAGGTCAGGGCTTGGGGCAGATAGCCGAGAGCCGTTCCCGGCGGGTCGAGGCGGATGCGGCCCCGGTCGGGTAACTCGACCCCAGCGATGATTTTCAGCAGCGTGGTTTTGCCCGCCCCGTTCGGCCCGATGAGACCAACCCGCTCCCCGGCGTTGATGGTAAAGGAAAGGCCATTGAGAATGGTCTCCGGGCCGTAGCGTTTGGTAATGTTTGTCAGGTGTAACATAAAATCATCGTTCCTGTAGTCGATGCGCGAGGTTTATCTACGTTTTGTTCATATTTTGTCCATAAATTTAAGCGGGTTTTAAGCCCCATTCTATAAGCTCGTTTTTAAATATCGACAAAACTTGCGTTAAGTCAAGTTTTGCACTCAACTCGTGGACAAAGCCAAAAAGGAGAAACTGCTATGTTGTGCCAAAATCTGGAAACTTTCGAGAAAAAATTCTTTCGTACCCTAAACCGCTATCTTAAACCGCTGATCGAAGCCGGGGTAGGCTCGCCCGGTTTAGCGCCCGTAGGTGCCGTCGTTTTGGAAACCATCGGGCGGCGGTCGGGCCGCACGTATCAAATACCGGTGGTGGCGTCTGAAATATCCAATTTGCTCTTAGTCAGCACGGTGCGGGGACGCTCGCAATGGATCAAAAATGTGGCGGCCAAGCCGCACATTCAGGTCTGGCTCCGGGGTCGATTGAGACCGGCAACGGCCTATGTGGTGGGAACGGCCCAGACGACGGATGAGGCGTTGCCGCCGCCCTCGCCCCTGGCCCAAAAGTTGATCGATATCTTGGAGCCGATCAGCCGTTTGACCGGCTCCAGCTTTGCGGTTTTGAGCCTGCC
>CAZWZZ010000800.1:0-3512 GCA_964638395.1 uncultured Caldilineaceae bacterium | reverse complement strand
CCTGAGCCTATCATGCTCAATTTTTATGTCATGTAAAAGTGACAGGAGATGAAATCTGACCTCTCTAATTTTAGTTCATACTCCATCTGTGCCAAATCCCTTGACAACGCCTTGTGTTCTTTTTCGATGTCACTTAGTTTGGTCTGCACTCTAATTAATTTTTCTGCTAACTGACCTGAATTATCCCTTTCATTTTGTAATTCTGCCTCAATGCCTTGCAGCCTATCCATCTTCTGGCTCAATGCCTCCATCACTTGCTCTTTGTCCGCCAGTTGGGTCTGCACTGTCTCCAGAGCTTGCCGTTTGACGGTCAACTCTTGCTGAATAGCCTCGATTTCGGCCTCAAAGGCTATGATATTTTTCTGCCGAACCTCAGTCAAAGCCAGAGGCTCATGCTGATCAGAGTGGGGAGAGACGGCCAGGGAATCGGCATACTTCTTGGCCTGAACCAATTCTCCAAAAAGAAGGGTTACATCCCGATGCTCGTAGTTGCCGACGCTGATAAAATCTTGGATCAGTTTGTTGAGGGCTTCGGTATATTTACCTTCATCCCTTAATTGTCTGACAGCAAAATATTTGCGGTCATAGTCAGCCCATTTTTCCAGTTCCGCTAACTTTCCCCCTAAATCGAGGCCCAGAAATTTAGATAGGTCGGGATAGACCGTCTCTTCGATACTTCTGATAGACTGATAATGGCGTAACGCCGTTTGATAATCAGGCTTCGGCTCCTGCTCGGCCTGTTCGGCCAGCTCTAATCGCTGTTGGGCGCGAGTCCGCAACAGCGCATACCGTTCATCAACCCATTGTTGGTTCGCAGGTTCCAACTCGATCAGTTTTTGATACGCCGTATCTATGTAAACGTAATGCCTAAACATAGTTTCGTCGCCATCTTGTTGAGGGTCGGTGTTGCTGATGGCCGATTGTTGAGCATCAATTACTTTCCGGTATTTTTTGACCTGTAATGACCTTAATTTGTCTTTTAAGTCCTGGCTCTCCTTGTCAGCCTGCCACGATTCCAAAGCCGTGATCTCCCGCTCCAACGCCCGCATGGCCTCATCCAAATCCGGAGGCGTGCCTTCGGCGTAAGCCTTGAGGCCAAGCTCGTAGTTCTTTTTGACGCTTATCGAGATCAGGCGCTCTTTGAGGCTTTGGGCCTCGACGTTTGCCCCCAGCCGCTCCAACTCGTCGATAGCCGCTTGAATGTCCTCGCTGTTATCGGCATTGGCCGCTTTCCGCCCCTCCCGGCGATAATGCTCCACCAATCGACTGCGGGCCGGATCGACAATATTGTGAAGACTGCCATTTTCTTTACTGGTCAGGATGTGGTGAATCGTCTCGTAATGTTCCACCGCTTCGTCATAAGCCCGCCGGTTCCAGGCTTCATCGGCCACCTGGCTGAGGGCCATCAAATATTCCTGGCCGGCTCTGGAAAATGAATCTTGCTCCGAATCTTGTTCATAGGCTAGCCGGTAATCGGCCAGGGCCTGACTATATTTTTTCTCCCGTAGCCGCACTTTACCCCGTAAGCGTAATGCCTCGGATTGTTCAGGATAGATGTCAAATACCTTTTTTAGCATCATCAAAGCGATCTGAGGATCATGGGCACCGACGGTGATGTAATCTCTGGCAATGTTGAGCAATTTGGTCGCCTCTTGTTTCTGGGCCACATCCAGAGCCTCGATAAAATCAGCCACCTGCTGATACCGGTCGCCAGGATCAATCACCGTGGCTTTCTGCAAGACGTCATCGAACAACTCCCCCACCGCCGGGGTGATATTGGACAGGCGGGGCAATGGCTGCCCCGCTTGCCGGTCAGCGGGCAGATAACCGGTCAGCATCTCGAAAAAGGTGACGGCCAGGCCGTAGACATCGACGCTGGGCGTCGGCGGTTGCTGATTTTTGAGTTCGGGGGCGACGTAATAAGGCGTCGGTATCGCATAATCCCGGTGAATCTGGGAATAGGGTTCATCCACCTGAAAGCGGGCAAAGCCGAAATCGGTCAGCATAGCCCGGGGCGGGTCCAGTTGGCGGTCGAACAAAATAGCTTTAGGATTGACCCCCAAATGATGAATACCCTGTTCGTGGAGGTGGGTCAAGGCCGACCCAATCTCTTTGACAATCCGCATGGCCTCGGGGCGGGATAACGGTCCCGATTTCAGACGTTGGCGCAAATTCTCGCCGGGGATGTAGGCCATCTCGATATAGAGCCTGGTGTCATCAATGTGGCCCGTTTCCAGAACCGGTACGGTATGGGGATGACGGGCCTCAGCGATAATCTCGGCATTATGTTCCAATCGTTCCAAACGGTGTATCCAATCATTTTCATCAGCTTCGGGGGGCATCTCCAATACTTTTACGGCCACCAATTCTTCATCACCATCATCTCGCTGAACTTGGGCCAAATTGACTGTGACAAATCCACGCTGGCCAAGCGTGCGCTGAAGCGTATATTTATCGGGCAGACCGAGGCGGATAGATTTTGACATCTCTTTGACCCAGGCTTCATCAAAAACGTGGGCATAGAGATTGTTGCGAACCATCAGCCGGTCATCGTTGACCACAATCAAACCGTATAATTTCAGGCGCATAATCGCCTTCGATCTTTCATCATCCGGGACATCGTCACCCTGCAAGACTTTTTGATAAATCCGCAGCAATATCTCGGCATACTCATCATTCCTGATCCGATCCTGAACAAATTGCAGGTTGTTATCCTCACTCCGCTCCTCTGGCGACAAAAATACCTGCTCGACCAGTTGCTCGACCAAATCGGGCTGGCCGTCACGATCCGCCCGCAGCGCCACATCACACAATTTTTGGATCAGGTAAGGGTGTCCCCTCGTCCAATAGTAAATTCGGTCGAAATAGTGATCCCCCTGATCAGGATAGGCATCCTCAAGTTCCTGCCGAAAGGGAGCGCAATCCTCTTTAGCAAAATCACGCAGGGTGATGCCTCGGCCCACATTGAAGGGGGTGCGGCTGTTATCTTTAATCAACTCGTCCGGCGTGGCCACCCCTAGCAAGACGAAGGTCAAGCGGCGGTAATCTTGCTTATGTGCCCGCTCGTTGTACATCGTCCGAATGGCGGCAAAAAAGTCGTCGGTAAAGTCCAGACCCAGCGTGGTATCGATCTCATCGATGAAGATAACTACCATCTCCGAGATTTCTTGCAAGACCACATCATGCAAAAATTGGCTAAAGCGTTGGGTGGCCGTTAGTCGATCCGGGGTCTGATCCCACCAGTCATCGACATCAACCTCAAGCTCTAATCTATCGGTTATTTCGGCGATCAGGCTGAAGTACCAGCGGTCAGGATCGGCGATTCTGCCAATGCGGTTGAGGTCGATCCGGGCGGTACGCACCCCAATCTCATTCAATTTATCGGCGGTGGCGTTCATCAAGCTGCTTTTACCGATCTGGCGGCAGGCCAGGACGTAGCAGATTTCAGCCGCCTGGCATGCTCTGACGAGTTCTTTATCTGCCGGGCGGCTGAAATCTGCTACGTCCTGGCC
>CAZWZZ010000799.1:0-3517 GCA_964638395.1 uncultured Caldilineaceae bacterium | reverse complement strand
AATCTGCCTCCTGTGGTATCAAAGCCAAGCGTCTCAAAGCTGGCTGGAGTGAGGTGTATCTCCTCAAGGTCTTATCTGGCTTGTCATAATCCATACGATTGCCCTATCTTATTCTTTTATTTTGTCCAAAGTCCAATTTAAAGAGAGTTACGTATTAGCCTTAATCAACTCCAAGCTAATTGCTTGGTTGTATACAAATACCTCAGCAATTTCAGTAAAAGATGATTTTCCTCAAGTTACCTACGAGGAGCTAAAAAGTCTGCCCATCCCCCGCATCGCCTTCACCACGTCTGCCGAGGAGCTGGAGCAGTTGGCGGCCCAGGCCCAGATGCTCTACCAGGGGGACGAGTTCGAGGCGCTGCGGGCCTTTAGCCAGGCCCGCCTCGATCTGGAGCCGGCGCAGAGCGACGTGGTTCACGATCTGCTGGCCTACCTGGCCGGGCAGATGATCGAGATGAACCGGGAAAAGCAGCGGATCACCGAGGATTTCTGGCTCGATCTGGAGGGGGCGTTGGGTGAGGATGAGGCCACTTTCCGCAAGCTGCGGGATAAGGGCAAGTGGGAATCGACGCTGTGGAAAAAGAAGGCCGCCCGTCCCTACGTGGCTGAGGAGAGCCGCAGCAGCCGCACCCTGGATGAGGCGCTGGCCTGGGACGAGGCGGCTTACAAAGGCTTCATCGCGGCCCTGGCCGGCAAGGTCAGCCACCTGGCCGATCTAGTCCGGGTCTATCGCCAGTATGCCCCCGACTATCAGCGCCTGACCGACCGCCTGGTCGTCACCGATGCTCTCATCGATCAGATCGTCTTCCAACTGTACGGCCTCGACGAGACGGAGATCGGCCATATCCAGGGGTGAATTCTGAACTCGTTTCAACGGATGGAAAACAGGCCATCGCCTCATATAATCCCTAATCCCGCCGCAACTTCCGATACGTAATCCGGTGGGGCCGATCGGCTGCCGCGCCGAGACGCTCGTGATAATCTTCCTCATACTCGCTGTAGATGCCGGGGAACCAGACCACCTGGCTGTCCCCCTCGAAGGCCAGGATGTGAGTGGCCACCCGGTCGAGGAACCAGCGGTCGTGGGAGATGAGCATGGCGCAGCCGGCGAAATTCTCCAACGCATCCTCCAACGCCCGCAGGGTGTTGACATCCAGATCGTTGGTCGGCTCGTCCAGCAGCAGCACGTTGGCCCCCGATTTGAGCATCTTGGCCAGATGAACCCGGTTCCGCTCCCCACCGGAGAGAGAGCCGACCCGCTTCTGCTGGTCGCCGCCGCTGAAGTTGAAGCGAGCCACGTAAGCGCGGGAGTTGACGCTGCGATCCCCCAGTTCAACGAAATCTTCACCGTCGGAAATCTCTTCCCAAACCGTTTTGGCCGGATCGAGGCTCTCCCGGCTCTGATCGACGTAGGCTAACTCGACCGTGCTGCCCAGGGTCAACTGCCCGGCGTCCGGCTGCTCCTGGCCGGTAATCATTCTGAACAGCGTCGTCTTGCCCGCCCCGTTGGGGCCGATGATACCCACAATGGCCCCCGGCGGCACGTCGAAGGTCAGCGCCTCATACAGCAGCCGGTCATCGAAGCTCTTGCTGACGCCGTCGGCCCGGATGACCACATCCCCCAGCCGGGGGCCGGGGGGAATGAATATCTCTAACCCTTTGGCTGCTTTTTCGGTATCCTGCTCCAGCAGCTTTTCGTAGGCTTTCAGGCGGGCCTTGTTGCGGGTCTGCTTCGTTTTGCCGGTCATATTGATCCACTCCAACTCCCGTTGGAGCGTTTTCTGCCGCTGCGACTCCTCTTTCTCTTCCTGGGCCAGTCGCCGCTGCTTCTGGTCCAGCCAGGAGGAGTAGTTCCCCTCCCAGGGGATGCCGTGACCCCGCTCCAGCTCCAAAATCCAGCCGGCCACGTTGTCCAGAAAGTAGCGGTCGTGGGTCACGGCGATGACCGTGCCCTGATACTCCTGCAAATGACGCTCCAGCCAGGCCACCGACTCGGCGTCGAGGTGGTTCGTCGGCTCGTCGAGGAGCAGCACCTCCGGCTCTTGGAGCAGCAGGCGGCAGAGGGCCACGCGCCGCCGCTCGCCGCCGGACAGCACCTCGATGGGCGTGTCCCCTGGTGGACAGCGCAGGGCATCCATCGCCAGCTCCAGGCGGCTGTCCAGGTCCCAGGCATCGAGCCGGTCAATTTTGTCCTGCACTTCCCCCTGCCGCTCGATCAATTGCTCCATCGCCTCCGGGGTCATCTCCTCGGCAAATTTGGCGTTGATTTCTTCAAATTCCCGGAGAGCCTCGACCGCTTCCTGCGCCCCCTCCTGGACGATGTCCAGCACCGTTTTGGTCTCATCCAACTGCGGCTCCTGCTCCAGATAGCCAAAGTTGTACTCCGGCAGACGGACCACCTCGCCGTGGTAATCATCATCCACCCCGGCGATGATCTTCAACAGCGTACTTTTCCCGGCCCCGTTCAGCCCCAGCACCCCGATTTTCGCCCCGTAGTAAAAACCGAGGGTGATGTCCCGCAAAACTTCCTTATTGGGCGGGTAGACTTTGCCCACCCGGACCATCGAAAAAATGATTTTTTGGCTCATCGTTCTCCTCATTACATTATCTTAAGGATGATAGGAGTATACTTCAATTGTAATTTTGAGGACAATGATTGATGCGCTTCGTAAAGCATGAAGCGCAAAACGCAATGTTTGTCCGGCCAATAAATCATCACATTTCACGCCTACAGTTTCCCCTGATGATGTCAAAAAAATGGTCACAGCATAGCCACTACCCCGCTGTTCAAAGTATGAAGAGCAGAATGATTAACAGGGCAGAGGCCAGGCTGGCAATGGTCGCTCTGATTCCGTTCCAGCGGTTCCAACGCGGTTCGAACCTTTCACGTGCCGTTTTTTGCATCGCTTCAGTCGTTGCATCCACATCCAGCGTTTGGAGCTGGTTGTTCAGCGGTATGTTAATCGTGATCGTCGGCAATTGGACGCCGAAAATATAGGCCACTGCCGCCGCGAGGATGAGTAACCAGGCAACCCCTTCCAATTGGGTAAAGCCGACCACAACCGACACGATCAAAGCCACAGCCGACCCCACCCAGACCAGCACAAAAAGCGGCTGATTGTTCTGGATGACGCCATCCATCACCTGGAAAGCGCGGATAAACTCCCGATCACTCAAACGTTTGATGCCCGGCATTATGACGATGGCAAAAACAAACAGCAAGCCGGCCACCAGGGATGAGAGAAATGTGGCTAAGATCAACGTGATTTGAAAAACGCCTTCGATAAGCATAGAAAAGTCTCCTTGAAAAATTAGATGTGTATCATTGATGGCAAAATAGCTCGACAATGTCACATTCGCCCCCCTAGCCCCCCAGCGGGGGGGATTTCTGGCTTTGCTCCTCCCTTTGGGGGGCTGGGGGGCTTTTCAGGGTCAGATTATGTTAATGTGACATTGTAAAACGCTAGGAGTTACGCAGTTGAGCGACAAACGCATCCTGAGTAGGCGGTAGCCGTAT
>CAZWZZ010000798.1:0-3532 GCA_964638395.1 uncultured Caldilineaceae bacterium | reverse complement strand
CGGGCCACCCGCCGAATTTTTACCACCCATTGTTACGCCTCCTATAAAATCAAAATCAAATTGTTATTGATATTTCCCAGTATAACAAAGACAGCCTCTCAAAGATTACCTGGCGACTCCCAATTTCTCTCATGCATCTCTCAGCCTCTCCAAAACTCAAACCTCTTTTTCTAACGTTTGCCTTAATACCTCGGCGGCCTGGCGAAGCTCGGTCATATGAGCGGGAGCCAATTCTAACACGTCCTGCAAAGCAGATAAGGCCAAATCCTGATGGCCTTTCTTTAGATGATTATCGGCTTTGACCCAAGCCCCTGCTGCCGCCTCGTGATGTAACACAGGAACCTGACGTAACGGATAAATATGGTCCAGGTGAGCCAGGGACTCATCCGGGAAGTCAAGAAGGTTGTAGGCTTTGGCTAAATAGAGGTGGGTAAACGCCTTCGATAAAATATCATCATTATTGTCTTGAAGGGCCAACGCTTCTTCTAAAAGTGGCATGGCTTGTTGAACATCACCTAACTCTAGCCAGGCCTCACCGAGATTTGTCAGGCTTCTGATTTCAAGAAAACGATCCCCTATAGATTGGGCCAGGTCGATAACAGGTTCGTAATGGGTTACGGCCAGGGCCCAATTTTGGGTGGCAGTGCCGACATACCCCAGGGCAAACTGTAGCGTTGCTTCGCCATGCCGGTCCTTTTGTTTCCGAACCACGGGCAGCCCTTGCTCTATACAAGCCACCGCCTGGTCGGCTTCCCCTTGCAGACTGAGTAGATTGCCTAACGCAACCAATGTTTCAATTTGGCCTTCATAATCTTGAGCCTGACGATAATTTTGTAAGGCTTGCTCTAACCACGGTACGGCCTCATCTAACTGGCTCATCTCCATGCAGAAACGGCCCATATCCAATTGAGAGCGAGCTTTTAGGGCCTGATTTTCACTTTCATCAGCCAACATCATAGCCTGCTCAAATAATGGTAGCGCCTCGGCGGGCTGACCCGTATTGAGATGAATCTCGGCCAATGCCTCCAGCCAAATAAACTCAGCCTGCGGGTCCTCGACCTGCCGCGCTGCTTGATGGGCCTGCTTCAACAAGGGCAAACTCCGCTGCAAAAAACCCCGCGTCCGCATAAAATCGCTCTCCTGCCACAACACCTCGGCCAGGCGCAAAATGCCCTCAGCCTCATCCTGCTCCCCCAGCCAGGCAGCGATCTTGAGCAAATTGCCGCTCTCCGCCTCCAACTGCTCATACGCTTCGGGATCACGCCGGGCGTGCTGTTGGGCAAAGGCCAAATAATAATCGGCGTGCCGTCGTTCGCGGTCTTCAAAAAATTCAAGCCAGTTTGGTTCATTCGTCATTTGTTCTTTGTCCGTTGTTCGTTGTTTGTTGTTCTTTGTCAGTTGTGCTTTGTCCGTTGTCCGTTGTTCTTGACAACCACCAACCACCAACCACTGACCACCGACCACCAACCACTGACAACTGACAACTGACCAAACTAATTCCACTTCTTCACAATATCGGACAAAATAAAATAATGGGTCAACGGATGCAGGGTGTAGCGGCGGCGGGTCAAGTCGCCGAGGAGTTCGACCAGGGAGAGGAGGATGAGCTGGTCGAGGGCCTGTTGGACGACCGGCGGCTCGAGGCGGCTGACCTGTTGCAGGGCGGTGGCGCTGCTGCCGTTGGCCAGATCGAAGACGGACATCGAGACTAGCACCTGCTGGGCTGTTTCCTCCAGCATCTCCCAGGATTGTTTGAAAATGAAGCGGTAAAAGTCATAATTCGGCCCCTCGAACTGGGCCGCTTTGAGATGGGCCAGGACCCGATCCAGCGGCCAGCGGCTGACCTGGCCGATGACCAGCTTCATCGCCAGCGGCGCGCCGCCGGTCACCTGATGGATGTCGATCAACTCAGCGGTGGCGGCCTCGGCCATCAACTGGATACCCCGCTCCGCGCTATCCTCCCGCAAAAAATCAAGCCCCTCCGCCTCAAACAGGCCGCTCAAATCGAGGGTGAAGGCCCGCCCGTGCCGCACCTGATGGCGGCTGGTCAGCAACAGCTTGCTCTGCCCCAAAAGCTGGAAGATTTCATCGACAAACAGATCGCTGTCGGGAATGGTCTCCAGATTGTCCATGACCACCAACACGCGCTGGCTGGTCAACAGATGTTTGACCGCCGCCCGCTTTTGATCCCCCGGCAGCGTGGGAATGTCCCGCCGCTGACAATGGCGCCCGATGTCATCCAGCAGTTGCTCCAGGCTATAATCGGACACCTCGGTTTGGCGCGTCCCCTCCCCTACAAAGCGCTCCGTTTTGGCGCTGGCCCAGACGATATGCTCAAAGAGACCCTCCCGCCAGATGTGGCCCATCGCCTCCTGAGCCAGCGTCGTTTTGCCCATCCCCCCCAGCCCGACCACGGCGATGATCGGCTTGCGCTCCAGATCACGCAGGGCGGCCAACAACTGGGCCAATTCCTGCTCCCGGCCAATGAGGCGGTGGTAGGTTTTGGCCGGAAAATGGAGCGGCAGGGGCAGGGCAGGGGCGGTTTTCGGGGCAGCCGGGGGCGGCGTCTCGACCGGGGCCACCTGCCCAAAGGCCGCCTCAAATTCAGCCGTTGGGAAAAAGCGACCGATCTCCCCGAAGCGATCAAGCGGCAGCCGGGTCAGCGTGGCCAGCTCGATAGCCTCGGCAGCGGTGCAGCGTTCCGCCTGCGTCAGCCCCTCGGCGAAGGCGGCAATGACGGCCAGGGTTAGCTCCGGGCTGATGGCCGGCTGCTGATCGTAGCGGATGAAGCGGTTCTCGAACATCGAGCGGCTGATGTCGCAGCCCTGGGCCTGGATGCGGGCCACCACCTGCTTGACCGTCAGGTGGGACCGCTCCCGCCAGCAGCCGATTAGTTGGACAAGTTGTTCCTTTTCAGGGGTTGGCATGGCTGTTTGTATCCTCAAAAGCGTTCAAGACCTGTAAGGGGCAAGTACATCTCGAACAGAAACACTACAACGAATTAGGAAAGGAACGAATGAAAAATGGCTAAAATTCGTTATTTTCTCCATTCGTTGTAGTGGTTAGAGCGTTCAATATGTTTCTGCCCCTTACACAAAATGGTTAAGATCCTAAAGGTTCCCGAAATCAATTTCAGACAAAAACTTGGGCATTTTGCGCTAAATCTTGGTCAAGCAATCAAATTTTGAAACCTGGCTCTCTGAGATTTTTTGTGGTGAGGGCATCCTTATGCCCGCTCCCGCATTGGGATGCGGTCGCTACCCCATAAAAGCTCATAGAGCCTAAAACCTTTAGGGTCTGGTTTCGCAAATCCATCCGTTCCCCCCAACGGACAAATCCGTTCCCGTGACGCCCCATTCCGTTCACCCCACCGATTCTGTCAGCCCACGCTGCGCTATCCTCATACCCAAGTAACGGTGTTCTGGCCAAACGCCCCAAGCCGTTCCAAGATCGAAATGCTCCCCAGGACTAATTACCAATAGGAGTTACGCAGTTCGCATCCCGAGTAGCCTTGAAAAGGCGTATCGAGGGG
>CAZWZZ010000797.1:0-3535 GCA_964638395.1 uncultured Caldilineaceae bacterium | reverse complement strand
CCTTAGATTACTGTTCAGCGTTGAAAGGAGAAAGATCAATGAAGATAATGGAGAAAACCCCCACCTTTGGCCTGATTGTGGCCACGCGGGGCTTTTTCAACCCGGAGTTGGCGGTTCAGGGCCGCCGTGATTTGTTAGCCAAGCTGGATAAGTTGGGCTACAACTACGTCATCCCCGACGAAGCGGCCACACCCAACGGAGCCATCGAGACGCTGGCCGATGCTCAACTGTGCGCCAATCTGTTCAAGCAGCATCAGGATGAGATTGACGGCATCGTGGTCATCCTGCCCAACTTTGGGGATGAGCAGGGCGTGGTTCATACTCTGAATATGGCCCGGCTGGATGTGCCGGTCTTGATTCAGGCTTGTGACGATGCCGACCCCCAAAAGTTGAAGGTCAAGGAGCGGCGGGACGCTTTTTGCGGGAAGCTGTCGGTCTGTGCCAACCTGTACCAATTTGGCATCCCCTTTACCGACACCACCTATCACACCTGCGCCATCGACAGCGATGAGTTCAGCCGGGATTTGGAATATTTCAGCCGCGTCTGCCGCGTGGTCAAGGGTATGACCCATCTGCGCGTCGGGGCGATTGGCGCTCGGCCGGCCCCTTTCCACACCTGCCGCTACAGCGAAAAGCTGCTGCAAGCGACCGGCATCACCGTGGTCACGGTTGACCTGAGCGAAATCATCGCCTCGGCCAACGGTATCCTCAAGAAAAAACCGGCGGCGTTACCCCAAAAAATCGAAGAGATTCGGGCCTACGGACGCATCCCCGACTACATCCGCGACGAGAATGTGCAGAAGCAAGCGGCCTGGTCGGTGGCGGTCGAAAATTGGATGGCCGAGAATCAGTGTGACGCCAGCGCCATCCAATGTTGGACCTCGGTTCAGTTGAACTACGGCTGCGCCACCTGTCTGACGATGAGTATGATGGGTGAAAAGTATATGCCTAGCGCCTGCGAGGTGGATGTGGCCGGGGTGGTCTCGATGTACGCGCTGCTGCTGGCCTCCGGCAGCCCGCCCGGCTTCCTGGATTGGAACAACAACTACGGTCTCAACCGGGAGATGTGCATCAACACCCACTGCTCCAACTATCCCAAGAGCTTCATCGGCGATGAGGTGGAGATTTCCAACCTGGATGTCATCGGGGCCTCGGTTGGTGAGGAAAATGCCTTCGGAGCCATCAAGGGGCAGGTCAAAGCCGGGCCGATGACCTATTTCCGTATGACCACCGACGATCTGCGAGGTGAAATCCGGGCCTATCTGGGCCAGGGTGAGTTCACCGACGACCCGACCAATATCGACGGCGGCTCGGCGGTATGTCAGGTTCCCGATCTGCAACAGTTGCTCAAATATCTGTGCAGAAACGGCTTCGAGCATCACGTGGCTATGACTCGTGGTCATTACGGCGACGTGTTGGAAGAAGCTATCGGCAATTACCTGGGCTGGGATTTGCACGTGCATCAGTAGGCTGAGTCTATCGGCCCCACGTCGTCCGGTAGTAATGAGATAGGAATGAGGGTTGAATTAACTTGAACAGTTGCTTGTGGTAATTAGTTAGTAGTAATTGGTTATTCACTCTCCAATTACCAATTACCAATCTAGCCACATATCACTTTGCCCCGACCCTTTGCGATGACCGGCCCCCGCTCGGCGATGAACTCGCCGAGCTACTCAACTGCACCCCATCAATGGGGTTTCAGCGGAAAAACCGGATTGATCCGGTGCTGTTAGGTAGCCCGGATCATTTATGTCCGGGTGGGGTTGGTTAAAAGATGAGGTTGTTTGCAAAAGTGATAGGTAGCTAGATTACCAATTACCAATTACACCCACCCCAAATAGGGGAAGTTATTTGATTTTCGTTCCTAAAGAGGAGGTGAAGCAAACGGAACATTCAGGCCGAAGTAACAGTTCAAATCTAGGAAAATTTAGTAACAAGTCAGGAGGAAGAAATGTCAAGTAAACGTTATAGTCGCCGGGAGTTTTTACGGACCAGCGCGATTACCGCCGCCGGGTTGGTGGCGGCCAGTTGTGGCGCTCAACCGGCCACTCCTGCGGCCGAAGACGCCCAGGAGCGGGTGGGTCAGGAAGCCGCCGAGCAGGTGGCTGAGGCTACCGCCACCACGGCCCCGGCAGCGGAGGAAGTGATTCTGGATGTGATGTCGCCGGTGGCCGAGTATGAAGGGCCATACCGGGAAATCTGGAACGTCTTCGAGGCCCAAAATCCCGGCATCAAAATCAATCTGTTCTCCATCAACGAAGATACGGCGGCAGCCCACGAGGCTAAAGTGGCCGGGGGCTACCTGCCTGCCTTTGAGAATACGCAGGAGATGCAGGTTTTCTTCAACGCCAACAACTATGAGATGGCGACCAACCTGAGCGACATCGAGTTTGAATGGTGGGACCGCTGGACCTACGACGTCAAAAATGCCTGGGCCGATCTGTACCAACTGCCCGGCCCCCGTTCGCTGGATATTTTCCAGGGTTTTGTTATGACCTGGCAATACAACGGCGATTTGATGGACAAGGCCGGTCTGGATCCGCAAAATGATGTCAAGAGTTGGGACGACCTGAAAGTGTGGCTCGATGAGGGCACCAAGTGGGCCGCCTCGGAGCCGGATGTGGAGTTCTTCTGGAACCAGGCCTGGCACAACTGGGTCTTTGGCATGAACTATGTGGATGCCATTCCGCTGGCTTTCGCGGATGGTCAACGAGAGGCGCAGGTTGATTGCTTCCTGGGCCGGAAAAAGTTCAACGCCGAGGATTCCCCCTACCGCCACTTCTATGAGTTCATGGTCGAGGCCAACGAAAATGGCTGGATCCCGGAGCAGATGTGGACCCGCCAATGGGAAGGGGATATGGAAGCCAGCTACATCGCCGGGAAATCGGTTATGATGATGCACGGTCCCTGGGTGTGGGATAAAGCCCTGGCCGCCGGCTCCACCTTTGACCAGCGCGGGCTGCCGCTCACCCCGCCTGCCGAAGGGCAAGACCCCTGGATGCAGAGCGCCCTACCCCCGACCATCGACGCCCAATACTTCATCCGGGCCGGGGTCCCCGACCTGCCGGAATGGCCCCAAATCAACACCGCCTGGAACTGGTTCTTCAGTCCCGAAGCCATCCCCATGCGCGCCCAGGCCGAAGGCCGGGTCGTCACCTACAACCTGGATGAGACTCTGGACCTGCAAGGGCCGCAATTCCAGGCCGTTCTCAAAGAAATCGGCACCGCCGGCGGCAAGTGGGAAAATGCTCAGTTTGAAGAGGGCCTGACCGGGGTTGTCCAGGCCGGTCCCTACCGCAAGAAAGGCTCCAAAGGGGTCTGGGACTGGGAAGCCAACGGCAACAACCAGGTCATGGCCGATCTGCTGAGCGGCAAGATCACCGTGCAGGATGCTCTGGACATTGCCCAGGCGAACTGGGAAGAAAGTTACGAAATACCGACGTAAGTACCCCGTCCCGCATGTCATTTCGAGCGACGACAGGAGCGAGAAATCCTCCCAGACCGCTGTTTGCAACCAAGCCTCTGGGCGGATTTC
>CAZWZZ010000796.1:0-3535 GCA_964638395.1 uncultured Caldilineaceae bacterium | reverse complement strand
TTGGCCATCGGCTCCAGCGCCATGAGCAACTCCATCGCCGAGATGCCACATCTGGAATGTTTCATCGTCACCGGCAGCAACACCACCGAAACCCACCCCGTCATCAGTACCTTCCTCAAACAGGCCATCTCCCAGAATGGGGCCACGCTGATCGTGGTTGATCCCCGCCAGACCGAAATGGCCGAGTTTGCCGACCTGTGGCTGCGCCAGAAGCCGGGGACGGATGTGGCCGTTTTCAACGGGATGGCCCACGTCATCGTCAAGGAGAAGCTGTACAACGACGATTTTATCGGCGAGCGGACCGAGGGCTTTAGCGATTACGTCGAGAGCCTGGAGGAGAAGACGCCAGAGTGGGCCGAAGCCATCAGCGGCGTCCCGGCGGAGGATATTCGGCGGGCGGCCCGGATGTATGCCCAGGCGGGCCGGGCGGCCTTCTACTGGGGCATGGGCATCAGCCAGAGTACCCACGGCACGAACAACACCCTGACCCTGACCAACCTGGCCCTGATGACCGGCCACGTTGGTAAGGCGGGCACGGGCCTCAACCCGCTGCGGGGGCAGAACAACGTCCAGGGCTGCTCCGACTCCGGCGGGCTGCCCAACGTCTACACCGCCTACCAAAAAGTAACCGATGCCGACACACGCCACAAATTCGAGCAACATTGGTTCAAGGGCAACGGTCGCCACTTGCCCGCCGAGCCGGGCTTGACCGTGACCGAGATGGTAGACGGTATCCTGACGGACCGGGTCAAGGGCTGGTGGGTGATGGGTGAGAACCCGATGATGAGCGAGCCAAATATGCGCCACGCCCAGGAAGCCATCGAGCAGCTTGAGTTTTTCGTGGCCCAGGATATTTTCTTCAACGAAACGAACGTCTACGCCGACGTGATTCTGCCCGCTGCCGCCTTTGCCGAAAAGGATGGTACGTTTACCAACTCCGACCGGCGGGTGCAGCGGGTGCGCCAGGCTGTGCCGCCGGCCGGCCAGGCTCGGCCCGATTGGCAGATCATCTGCGATCTGGCCCGGCGGATCGAGGAGAAGTTGGGGCTGACGTCGCTCGGCTGGGATTACAGCCATCCCGCCGAAATCTGGGAGGAGATGCGCCAGTTGACGCCCGATTTCGGCGGCATCGACTACCCCCGGCTGGAGCGGGAGGGGGGCGTCCATTGGCCCTGCCCCGATTTCGACCATCCCGGCACGCCTTACCTCTTTGCGGATGAGTTCCCCAGCGGGCGGGGCAAATTTTACGCCGTCGATTACGAGACCGAGAGCGAGTTGCCGGACGCCGATTACCCCTTCACCCTCAGCACCGGGCGGGTGTTGTACCATTGGCACGGCGGCACGATGACCCGGCCCTCGGCCCTGAACAATATCTGGCCGGAGTGTACCGTCGAGATGCACCCCAACGACAGCGCCCGCCTCAGCCTCAAAACGGGCGATTGGGTTGATGTCTCCTCCCGGCGGGGGAGGATTACCGCCCGGCTGCTGGTCACCGGTCGCTCGCCGGAAGGGGTCGTTTTCATCCCCTTCCACTTCGCCGAGGCCGCGGCCAATGTCTTGACCGACAACCGCCTCGACAAGCGGGCCAAGATTCCCGATTACAAAGTGTGCGGCGTCAAAATCGAAGCCGCCGCCGCCATCCCCGACCGGCCCGGTGCCGATATTCCCCTGGAGGATCGGGGCACGATTAAGGATTTGACGGCGGGGTGAGGGGGAGGCCAAGCAGGAGGTAAATAATGGTTGAAATCACAATGCAAGTTTCAGACAGCCTAGCTCAACGGCTCCAACCGATGCATACCTGGCTGCCAACCGTTTTAGAGCTAAGTCTGATTGGCTTCAAAACATCCGCCGTGCAGACCGCTTCGGAATTGATCGACTTTCTGGGCCAAGGTCCATCCCCTCAAGAAGTGTTGGCTTACCACGTTTCCGAGCGGGCGCAGGCCCGGCTGCGGCGATTGTTGGCCATGAACGAGGCCGGGGCAACCTCGGCTGAGGAGCAGGCCGAGCTAGAGGAAATAGAGAAGATCGAGCATATCGTCATCCTGCTCAAGGCTGAGGCTCAGACTCACCTATCACCAGGAAACTGATGTCTGAAACGATTTCGACGGCCCTGCGGCAATTGATCTTTGACCGATCTGAAGGTCGGTGTGAGTATTGTTTATTGGCTCAAATGGTTGTAGCTCATAAACATGAGCCGGATCATATCATTCCTAAACAGCACGAGGGTCAAACGACGGCTGACAACCTGGCTTTAGCCTGCGCTCGTTGCAATCGTTATAAAGGCTACAATGTCGGCTCATTCGACCCAGCAAGCGGCCAACTCGTTCCCTTTTTTCATCCTCGTCGTCAAACCTGGGCGGAACATTTTTATCTGGATGGCGCAATCATTCAACCCTTGACGCCTGAAGGTCGGGTTACCGCCAAAATGTTGCATTTTAACGACGCTGAACGCATTGAGGAACGGCTGCGATTGATTGAAGTGGGGTTGTATCCTTGAGAATAGAAGCAGAGAGATACAAAGAGTAAACCGAATGAGCCAGTCTGTCACCATCACCTATCGTTACATTGAGCAAACGCCAAACATCCACGGCGGACGCCCGGTTATCAAAGGAACGCAGACGCCGGTCAAGTCGATTGTCGGTTACTACAAGTTGGGTCTTAGTGTCGAAGGAATTTTGGAAGGATTGCCCTACTTAACCCCTGCCCAAATTTTTGAGGCTCTAAGCCATTATCACGACCATCAGGCCAAGATCGAGCAGGATATTGAAGCCAGTCGAACCCAATCGCTGATTGAGCGGGAGGGATTACAGGTTACAGCCGATGGTCGCCTGATTGCTAACGATGACGACCCCGTCTGATCTCCCGCTCTTTATACGGCTAAAGGAGGAACCCGCCCTGACCGCCGAAACAGTGATGAAATCGCACCCGGTAGAAGCCACACCGCCTCTAACCGGCGAGGAGCTATTTGCGATGGGGGATATTGGTCGCTCAGAATTGGTCAAAGGAGAACTGGTGCTTATGTCACCAACCGGACATCCGCACGGGTATTATGAGGTAAATTTTACCACCGCTTTACACAATTTTGTTCGCCACCATCAGCTTGGTCGTGTGCTGGGGGGGAAGTCGGCATTTACACCGCCCGCAACCCTGATACGGTGCGCGGGGCGGATGTAGCCTTTATCTCTAACCAAACTGTGGTTCGAATTCAATCCCACAGTTATCTGGATGTGGCCCCGGAGTTGATCGTTGAAATTTTATCCCTCGATGATCGCTGGGCCGATGTTCAGAAAAAATTGGCCGAATATTTTAACATTGGCGTGCAAATGGTCTGGGTGGCCGATCCCAAACAGCAGCAAGTTCACGTATATCGCGCTCTGACCGACGTCGAAATTGTCAACGCCGACCAACGCTTGACCGGCGGCGATGTCTTGCCGGACTTTAGCGTGTCGGTCGCCGCGTTGTTCGAGTAGGTCTGACCTATCTGTGCCCCGAAGCGGTGGCGGAAGCGTAAGTCACGGCAGACCGCCCGCCTCTA
>CAZWZZ010000795.1:0-3538 GCA_964638395.1 uncultured Caldilineaceae bacterium | reverse complement strand
CAACCTACTCAGGATGCTGGACTTGAAATCTCGCCTAAATTCTGGGACGCACCCGTCACGACAAACCGATTGCAATGTAACAAAAGGTGTGCTAAACTCAGCTATCGCTTCGCTATAAAATGGCCGAATGTACCCAGGTCAGTGGCGAACAACTGATGCAGTCACTATAAGACAGTTTCACGATTTGAAGAGGCACAATGGGCGACAACGCTCCCCCCCCGAACGACCGCTTGACATTAGGCATTGCGGCGGCCCGCGCCGGGCGCAACATCGAGGCCCAGCGCCATTTCAACGCGGTGCTGCGGCGCGATCCGCATAACATCCCGGCTCTGTTCTGGCTGGCCTTTGTCACTGCGTCGCCCCACGACAGCATCCACCTGTTGGAGCGTATCCTGAGCCTCGATCCCGGCAATGAGCGGGCGGAGGCCGGTATCCGTTGGGCCAAGACCCGCCTGGGTCGGGCGAGTACTCAAAACAGAAGCGTTGTTTCGCCGCCTCCCCCTCAACCAACCGCCGTGACTAAACCGGCCCAGCCGGTCACGACGCCGGCCTTATCAGCAACGTTGCGTCCCTCGCCGACCACGGCTCCGACCGTGGCCAACCACCCTCAGCCCCGACAGCCAGACCCGCCACGGCCCCTGCCTCGACGCCGTCGCTGGCCGAAGTTGGCCCTTTCTTTCTCTTTGGGAGCGTTAGGGGTGTTGGCCGTTGTCTTGAGCCTGATGATTATCCTCCCCCCGGACACGCTGGCCGCCTGGTGGCCACTGCCCGACCAACCTCTCACCCCTGATACCACGACCACTTTGACCGATTTTACCGAGATGCCAGACCCGGCGGTGAATGAATCTACCTCTCTGACCTCGATGGCGGATACCATCCTGCTCAGAGTCGCGGAGGTGGACGCTGCCGAAGAAAACGGCATTCTACCGGCCCAAACGGACGGTCAGGCAGACCAAGTCACGCTGCCGGAGCCGGTCATTTCCGATCATACCGTCTCCAATATGTCCCTGGCCGAAACCTACTACGCCTCGGTTGACCCCAAGATGCTAATTGGCCCGGACTTACCGGCCATTGAGGTCGAGCCGGAGACGGCCCCGGCTGAAAATTTGCTGTTGGTTCACCAACCGGCCACACCTGATGAAAAGTGGATCGAGGTCAACGTCACCACCCAACAGATTACGGCCTGGGAAGGGATGACCCCGGTTTTTTCCTTCACCGGCTCGACCGGTTTACCGGAGACACCGACAGTGTTGGGTAAGTACCACATCTATTGGAAACTGGAGTCAACGCTGATGGTTGGGCCTGATTATTATCTGCCGGAAGTGCCCTACACGATGTATTTCTATGCCGGGTACGCCCTCCACGGGGCCTACTGGCACGACAGCTTTGGTCAGCCGATGAGCCACGGTTGCGTCAACTTAGACACCGGCGATGCCAAAAGGCTGTTCGAATGGGCCGATCCGGTCATTCCCCCCGGCCAAACCCAGGTCGTTGCCAGCGCCGCCAACCCCGGTACGCTGGTCGTGGTTCACAAATAACGGTTTCATTCCCGATTACTTTGAAAAGCTACGGGATCGTAGTAAAATATCAACCTTACAAAAAGTAAGAATTGAGCGTAAGACTCTGGCTCAGGAGCGTGAATTCAATGAGTTCCTCAGTCCCGTCAATTGGGAGGCTGGAGATTGGGAGATCAAGAGATTATTGGCAAGCCTCTCCCAATTTCTAATCTCCAGTTCGCTGATGAAATGAGGCAGTTAATTAATTCTCATTCCTTACAGTTCGGAGTCTTAGGCTTTGTCAAAAATTTCCACATTTAAGAAGGAGAACATTTTGAGAAGCGATTTACTGAATTTTAGGGGCTGGCGCTTGGTCGTCTTAATTGTCCTGGCCCTGGCCTTGACCGCCTGCGGCGGGGCCGCCTCAACCGAAGAAGAATCTGCCCCGACGGAGGCCGAAGAGCCGGCGGCCGAAGAGGAAACTGTCGCTACCGAGGAGGAACCGGTAGCCGAGGAGGAACCGGCTGAGGCAGCCGAAGCCGCTGAAGAAAGCGACGCAGCGACCGAGGAGGAAGTCGCCCCCGAAACCGACCAGAGCGAAACCGAGGCGGAAGCGGCGACTGAGGACGAAAATTTGTTAGACCCTGACTCCTCAACTTCGCAAGCGGCGGAGTGCGTGCCGGTCGATATTCCCGAAAACCCGCTGATTGCGGAGGTATCCGAGGCGGATTGGTCCCTCGGCCCGGCCGATGCGCCCCTGACGGTCATCGAGTATGGAGATTTTCAATGACCGGGCTGTGCTTCGATCTTTCCCGTGTTGGAAAGCCTCAAAGAAGATTATGGCGACGACATGCAGTTTGTCTTCCGCCATCTGCCCCTGATTACCATTCACGATAAAGCCCAGATCACCGCCGAAGCCGCCGAAGCCGCCGGAGCGCAGGGTCTCTTCTGGGAAATGCACGATATTCTGTTTGAACGGCAGGCCGATTGGTCTAACGCCTCCGAAGCAGAGATGCTCGATACCCTGGTCGAGTATGCCGAAGAAATCGGCGTCGAGGACATCGAGCAGTTCAGAGCCGATCTGGAGAATGATACCTACGCCGATGTGGTCTTGGCTGCGTATGAAGCGGCGACGGCAGCCGAACTGAGTAGCACGCCGACGGTCATCGTCAACGGCGTCAATCTGCCCTCCCAGGCTTTTGGCTTCTCCTACGATGGCGTCGATGCCTTTATCAAGCTGATGCAATTGCGGGAGACTTGGTTCGAGCAGCCGGAGCAGGTGATCGATCCCGACCAAGAGTATACGGCCACGATTGAGACCGAAAAGGGTGACATCGTGCTGGAACTGTTCGCCGATACCGCGCCGGTCAACGTCAACAGCTTTGCTTTTCTGGCCGAGCAGGGTTGGTATGAAGGCGTCACCTTCCACCGGGTTCTGCCCAACTTCGTGGCTCAAGGGGGAGACCCGACCGGAACCGGAGTCGGCTTCCCCGGCTATCGTTGTGGAGATGAGGTCACGGCGGAACGGACCTTCGATAGTCCCGGCATTGTTTCTCTGGCCAACAGTGGCCCCGGCAGCAACGGTAGCCAATTCTTCATCACCTACGATGCCGTGCCCCAGTTGAACGAAAATTTCACCATCATCGGCCAGGTCATCGAGGGTATGGATGTGGCCGAGAGTCTGACTCCCCGCGACCCGCAGAGTGAACTGGATGCACCGCCAGGAGATGAGATTATCAACATTACGGTTGAGGAAAAGTAGCCTCTGGCTTTGGTTTAGATTGGAGCAGTTTCAAAAACTGCTCCAATCTGCGTCCAATGGGTGGGGAGACCGGAGCGGGGCTTTAAGTGGCTCGACGACAGCCTGCCCCCCAACACCCAAACCAAAACCCTCTGGCGCTGCCCGCAAGGGCACGAGTGGGCTGCCGCCTACCGCAACGTCTCCAGGGGCACCGGCTGCCCGGAGTGTTCGCGGTAGGGGCGGGGGAGAAAAAGAAATAAAAAAGCCTGGCCCTTCGGCCAGGCTGGTTATCCTCTATTCA
>CAZWZZ010000794.1:0-3539 GCA_964638395.1 uncultured Caldilineaceae bacterium | reverse complement strand
CTACGCCGGAATCAGCTTCCGAATGGCGCTCGGCAAATCCTGCCCGGCCTCGATGTGGAAGCGAATCAATCGCCGTCCCTTCTCTTGCAGAGCTTCGTAATCCCCCTGGGCCTGAGCCGCCAGGAGGGTGTCGAAGGTGTAAGCTTCGTAAGGTATCTCGACATCGGTGGCCGGCGTGTAGGTGATTTGGATGAAGAGGCCCTTATTGCCATCCCCTTTGTGCATTTGCCCGGTCGAGCGCAGGAAACGGGGACCGAAGCCGACCGTCGTGGCCGTGCGTAGGGTATATTGGATGAACATCCGCAGTTCGTTCAGCGCGGTGGCGATGGCTTCGTCGGCGGGCAGATAGGCCATCAGGGTCACATAGTCGCCGGGGCGATAGTTGGTCAGGAAGGCTTGCAGGGCCTCGGTCACGCTTTCGCCCATCGCCGGGCCGTAAGCGTCGATGTCGTCGTAATCGAGCGTCGGGGCCGGAGCGAGTAGCCTGCCGCTGGTCTCAAACTCATCCAGCAAGGCTCTGGTTTTGGCCTTGGCCAACTGGACATCGGGTTGGTTGAAGGGATTGATTTTCAGCACGGCGCCCGCCGCCGCCGTGGCCATCTCCCAGCGGAAGAATTCCTGGCCCAAATCCTCCAGTTCATCCATCTGAATGGTGATGAGTGGATGGCCGGCGGCCTCTAGCATATCAATGCGGCCATCCAAATCAGCGTTATCATCACCGGCCAAGCGCAGATAAACAAAAACGCGATCATTGTTGTAAAAAGCCGGTTCGGTGATCGGCTCGCCGATGACCGGCACAATCCCCATGCCCTGCTTGCCGGTACTTTCGGCGATCAGTTGCTCGACCCATAGGGGAAAGGATGCGATTTGGGGCGAGGCAAAAAAGGTGACTTTGTCCCGTCCGGCCAGGGCCAATTCGCCCAGAGCCGCGCCCAACTGTAAGCCGGGATTGAGCGAGGCGTGGTTGCGGCAGGCATCGGCCATACTGTTGGCCCGGCGCAACACTTTGGCCAGATCGACGCCGACGAGGGCCGCCATCACCAGGCCGAAGTAGGACAGGGGCGAGTAGCGCCCGCCGATATCTATGTCGGCAAAGAAAATCTTGCGGAACTCCTTGGACATCCCCAACTGCTTCAGCGGTGAACTGTATTCGGTAATGGCCACGAAATTTTCGCCGGGGTCATCCTTAGCCTGGCTGACCAGACCGTAGAAATATTGGAAGAGGGACAGCGTTTCCAGGGTGAGACCCGACCGGCTGGCCACGATGAACAGGGTTTTCGTCGGATCGGCCAACTTTTCCCTGACGGCCGCAATTTGGTCGGGGTTGGTGCTGTCCAGCACAAACAGGGGCAGGCCGCGGGCCGCGCCGAAGGTGGTCATAAATACCTCCGGGGCCAGACTGCTGCCCCCCATCCCCAGAAACACCACCTCATTAAAACCTGAGGCCTGGACACTGGTGGCAAACGCGGTCAAATTCTCGATCTCGGCCACCATCTCCTGACCGGCGGTCAGCCAGCCGAGGCGGTCGGTTAGCTCCGGCGTCTCCGCCGCCTCTTCGGGAGCGGCCACCCAGACCGTGCCATCCCTGTCCCAGATGCGGACAGCGACGTCGGCTGCGTCCCAGGCTTTGAGACGAATATCGACGGTTTCAGCATACCCGGCCAAATCGAGCGTCATTGGGCTGACCTGCTGCGAGACGATGGTCTCCCGCTTCTCTTCGAGGATGTCCAACAGCCCAACAAAAGCGTCGGCAAAGGCGGTCACCCCGTCATCTTGGAGTTTCTGCGTGGCCTCATCGTAGCTGATGCCGAAATCCGCCAGCTTTTCCAGCATCGCCGGGGCCTCAGCCAGCCCCTCTTCCAGACTGGCCCGCGCCTGGCCGTGATCTTTCAGGGCCTCGATGGTGGCCGGGGTCATCGTATCGACGGTGTCGGGACCGATCAACTCTTCGGCGTACAGCACATCCCGATAGGCCGGATTTTTGGTGCTGGTGCTGGCCCACAGCGGGCGCTGTACCTGTGCCCCTTTTTTGGCCAACGCTTTGAACCGTTCCCCGCCGAACACCTCCTTGAACTTTTTGTAGGCGGCTTTGGCATTGGCGATGGCCAACTTACCCTGT
The DNA here is from genome assembly GCA_964638395.1 of uncultured Caldilineaceae bacterium. Taxonomy (GTDB): domain Bacteria; phylum Chloroflexota; class Anaerolineae; order 4572-78; family J111; genus CAZWZZ01. The sequence continues at coordinate 1,420 of CAZWZZ010000794.1, read as the reverse complement.
AGCTCTTTAGCCTCAGCATTGTCGGCCTCTTCGAGCAGCTTGTCGAGCAGCGTATCGACCCGGCTGACAAAGAAAGAGGCCACCGACGCCACCTGGCTCAGGTCGCCCCCCTCGGCGTCCAGCTTTTCCAGCCCGGCGATGTAGGCATTGGCCACATCGATGTAATTTTGCAACGAGAACATCAAGGTCACGTTGACATTGATCCCGGAACCGATGACTTCGGTGATGGCCGGCAGACCGGCGTCGGTGGCCGGGATTTTAATCATCAGGTTGGGTCGCCCGACGGTCTCGAACAGCCGCTTGGCCTCGGCGATGGTTCCTTCGGTGTCGTGGGCCAGGTCGGGCGAGACTTCCAGGCTGACGTAGCCATCTTTGCCGTCCGTCCGCTCGTAGATCGGCTGCAACACCTCGGCGGCCTCTTGAATATCCTCGATGGCCAGGGCTTCGTACAAATCTTTGATGGGAATGGTCGGATTTTCGGCGACGATGTCGGCAATCTGGGCATCGTAGGCCGTGCTGCCGGAAATGGCTTTCTGGAAAATCGACGGGTTCGAGGTCACGCCGACGATCTGATCTTCATCTACTAAACGAGCCAATTCGCCATCCTCCAGCAAACTGCGCTCGATGTTGTCATACCACAGAGATTGCCCCAGTTCGGACATTTTTTTCAGGGTTTCAGACATAGTTCACTCCTTACCGGTAAGGGTTTATGAAGGTATTATCAGGATTTGTAAACGCCCCCGCCACAAGTTTTTTCCTGCCTAATCAGCCCCAGTATACCACAACCCGGCGAACAAACCCAAAGATTGCCCAGTATATACTGCCCACGGGCATAATTGAAACTTTTATCGGACGCAGATGAACGCTGATAAACGCTGATTTTTAAATGTATCGGCGTGAATCTGCGAAAATCTGCGTCCTGTTAAAAAAGCCAAAAGTTTCATTTGTGACCGTGCTGAGTATATCGGGTGTATTTCACGTTTGGGGCAAAATTTCCGAAGTTTACGAATGGGACTAAATTTTGTGGCAGACCCGAAAAGTTTGAGAGAGCGATTTCACGACGAGGGCCTGAGCCGGATGGAAGCCGGGTTGGGCCGGCGCGGGGGCAGTCGGTGTGGGTCTGGTGGCCGGGGGGGAATTGGCGGGTGGGGCGGCCCGCTCCAAATTCAACCCCAGCAACCGCTCCAAAATGTCGTCATCGCTGAGATGCTCCGGCCAGCCGTAGGCGGTCAGAACGGCGCGGTCGAGAGTGGTCATTTCCTTGAGTTGGAGTTTGCCCCATTGATGTAGGGGGCAAGAACTTATTGCAGCCAAGATATAACAACGAATTTCAGGGATTAACCGCATCTGCCTCCAGAGCCACATAAAATTCGGTCAATCCCATTGATTCGTTGTTATATTCAAACGTTGCCACTGCACC
>CAZWZZ010000793.1:0-3540 GCA_964638395.1 uncultured Caldilineaceae bacterium | reverse complement strand
AAGTTGGTGTAGAATCGAAGTTGGGTTTATACTTCAACTTGTGAGCCTTTGCACGCAGTCTGGACGCTCTGCGCCCACCCGCCGCTTTGGGAACGCAGAGCGTTCCGGCTGGACGCAGGCGCAACGGAGACCGTTGGAACAAGTTAAAAAGATAGGAGTTACGCACTTGACATCCTATTGTGTCATTTCGTAGCCGAAGGCGGAGAAATCCCTATGGAGTCTGCTTGCAAACATAGGTCTCAGGGATTTCTCGTCGTTCCTCCTCGAAATGACATGCCAACTGCGTAAGTCCTAAAAGAATTACAAAATAAGCAATGGGTTTCGCAGCGGGTTCGGCTTTTTTTGTTACACCTTGGCCATTACACCTTTATAGGGAATTTTGATGATAACTATACTGTTCATTTTTGGAGCGTTGATATTTGGCCTTGCTTTGATCGGAGTAAGTTTTTTAGCAATGCCTACAAACCCTAAAAAATATTTCATTGCTCTGTCCATCACTGGGACAATCCCTTTTCTGTTAGGTGTCTTTTTATCATTCGGCGAGAGTCCCGAAGCCGGAAACTATTTAGGTCGCATGATTACACCCTGTCCAAGAGACCAGGTATTGTGTTCTCAACCTATGGGATGGTTGATGATGCTTGTCATAATGACCCTGTTTGCTGTCGCGTATTTTTTGACCTTGTATGGTCTGCATAGTAAGTATGGAGCGATTTTTATTACGGTTGCAATCTTGTTGCAGCTAATTTATCTTCCCATAATGCTGTTGGGACCAGCGACACTTATCTTAATGGAGACGCCATTTGGTGGTGGTTCTCCCTAAATCCTTTTCATTCGTTATCGCTTTGGTAGGTTGAAAATCCGCGAGAATCTGCCTAATCTGCGTCATCCGCGTTCTATCTTTCTAGCCCATTGAAATTGCAAAGGAGCAACTAAATGTCCGATAAACTAAACGGCTACCAACAAAGCCGCCAAACCTGGGAAGAAACCACCCTCAAACAAACCCTTGACCGCCGCCCGGAGCGGGATCAGAAATTTATGACCACCTCCTCCAAGCCGATTGAGCGGCTCTACACGCCGACCGAGGCGGAAGGGGCGGCTCATGACACCTATGAAGCCCAGATTGGGCTGCCGGGGCAATACCCCTTTACGCGGGGCATCCACGCCACCGGCTACCGGGGTAAGCTGTGGACGATGCGCATGTTTGCCGGCTTCGGCACGGCGGAGGAGACCAACGCCCGCTTCAAATACCTGCTCAGTCAGGGCCAAACCGGGCTGTCCGTGGCCTTCGATATGCCGACGCTGTACGGCTACGACACCGACGCGCCCCAGGCCCTCGGCGAGTTCGGCAAGTGTGGCGTGGCCGTGGCCTCGCTGCGGGATATGGAGATTTTGCTGGATGGCCTGCCACTGGACAAGGTGACGACCAGCATGACCATCAACAGCCCGGCGGCCATCCTGTGGGCTATGTACATCGCCGTGGCCGACAAGCGGGGCATCCCCCGCGAGAAGCTGGGCGGCACCCTCCAAAATGACATCCTCAAAGAGTACATCGCCCAGAAAGAGTACATCTTCCCCCCGGAACCGAGCATGCGCCTGGTGACGGACACCATCGAGTTCGGCACGCAGGAGCTACCCCGCTGGAACAGTATCAGCATCAGCGGCTACCACATCCGCGAGGCGGGCAGCACGGCGGCCCAGGAGTTGGCCTTCACCCTGGTTGATGGCATCGAATACGTTCGCTGGGCCATCGAGCGCGGCCTCGATGTGGACGACTTCGCCCCCCGCCTGAGCTTCTTCTTCAACGCCCATAACGACTTCTTTGAGGAGATCGCCAAATATCGGGCCGCCCGCCGCGTCTGGGCCAGGGTCATGAAAGAGAAATTTGGGGCCAAAAATCCCCGCTCCTGGCTGCTGCGCTTCCACAGCCAGACGGCCGGCGTCAGCCTGACCGCCCGGCAGCCGGAGATGAACATCGCCCGCGTCGCTATCCAGGCCCTCGCCGCCGTCCTGGGCGGGACGCAGAGCCTGCACACCAACTCGATGGATGAGGCCCTGGCCCTGCCCAGCGAGCAGGCCGTCCGCATCGCCCTCCGCACCCAGCAGGTCATCGCCCACGAGAGCGGCGTGGCCAACACCATCGACCCCCTCGGCGGCAGCTATTTTGTCGAACAACTGACCGACGAGATGGAGGCCGAAGCCTGGGATTATTTCGAGAAGATCGAAGCCCTCGGCGGGGTCATCCCGGCCATCGAAGCCGGTTTCTTCCAGCAGGAGATCGCCGACGCCGCCTACCGCTACCAGCGCGAACTGGACAAAAAGGAGCGGCTGATGGTCGGCGTCAACGAGTTCCAGACCGACGAGCCGGTGGAGATTCCTATCTTGGAGATGGACCCGCAGGGATACGACGTCCAATGCGCCCGCCTGGAAAAGGTGCGCGCTACGCGGGATCAACAGGCTGTTGAGCAAACCCTGGCCGCCCTGCGCCGGGCCGCGCAAGGCAGCGACAACCTGATGCCCTACCTCCTCGATGCTGTCAAGGCCTACGCCACGCTGCAAGAGATGATGGATGTTTTGCGCGAGGTGTTTGGGGAGTATGAGGAGCCGATTATCATCTAAAGGAGTCAGTTGTCGGTTGTCAGTGGTCAGTTGCTCCTAAATTGAACCACTATAACAAAAGGTGTGTAATGCCAACTATTATCATTGACGGCTATAAATTTCGTTTCTATTCCTCAGATATCAATGAACCGCCACACGTTCACGTTATTCGGGATGATAATGTCGCCAAGATTTGGCTGCAACCTATCACGGTTCAGTCTAATCATGGGTACAACAGACCAACATTAAATCGAATTGTAAAATTAACTCGGCAAAATCAAGAGAGATTATTGGAGGCTTGGAATGCTCACTTCAGTCAATAAAATTACGGATCAAGTGGCTGCTACAAGCGCCCGGTTTGAAGGAAATATGTTGTACATCTCGCTCAGCGATGGACGTGAAGTCAGCCTGCCGTTAGACCGTATCGAGTGGTTAGCCTGGTTAGCCAAAGCCACGCCGGAACAGAGAGCCAATTGGTCATTGGAACCCGGCGGCTATGCCATCTATTGGGATGACTTAGATGATGGGCTAGAAGTGTGCCATGTTTTGACGATGGAACCGCTGGCTTGATGTGGGCAGCAAACACACCATCGGATTGAAGAAAGCAACGGATGGTATACAATCGCTTTCGATAACCGAATTATTCGTTGAATTCCTCCATTCGTTGTAGTGCTGCTGTTAATGAATGACAAAGGACAAAAAACCAATGACAACTGACAAAAAAATTCGCGTGTTAGTCGCCAAACCAGGTCTGGACGGCCATGACCGGGGAGCCAAAGTGGTGGCCCGCATGCTGCGGGATGCCGGGATGGAGGTCATCTACACCGGCATCCGCCAGACGCCGGAGATGATCGTCGAGAGCGCCCTGCAAGAGGATGTTGATGTTATCGGCCTGTCGATTTTGAGCGGGGCGCATATGACCCTGCTGCCGATCATCGCCGAGAA
>CAZWZZ010000792.1:0-3540 GCA_964638395.1 uncultured Caldilineaceae bacterium | reverse complement strand
TCTAAGGATGTAACCTATTTATGACACCAGCGACGAAACCGGTGCGGGTGCGGTACGCCCCCAGCCCAACCGGTGATTTTCACGTGGGGGGGGCGCGGACGGCGCTCTTTAACTACCTCTTTGCCCGGCATCACGACGGCCACTTTATTTTACGGATCGAAGATACCGACCAAAAACGGTACGATCCCCAAGCCTTGACCTGGCTGCTCGATGGCTTGCAATACCTGGGCCTGACCTGGGATGAAGGGCCGCAGGTTGGGGGGGAGTACGGTCCCTATGTTCAGACCGACCGGCTGGACCTATACCAAAAATATTGCCAACAGTTGCTCGACGCCGACCGGGCCTATCGCTGTTTCTGCACGCCGGAGCGGCTGGAAAGCGTGCGCCGGGCGCAGCAAAAGCAGAACCTCTCGCCGGGGTATGACCGCCACTGCCGCGCCCTCGATCCGGCCGAAGCTGCCGAGCGAGCAGCCGGAGGGGAAGCCCATACGGTGCGAATCAAGATGCCCCTGACGGGCGAAATCACCGTCCAGGATGAAATTCGGGGCGAGATCACCTTCCAGAACGAAAATTTACAGGACACCGTCTTGATGAAATCGGACGGCATCCCCACCTACCATCTGGCCGTGGTCGTTGATGACCATCTGATGGAAATCAGCCACGTCCTGCGCGGCGATGAGTGGGTCAACAGCCTGCCCCTCCACATTCATCTCTACCGCGCCTTTGGCTGGCAGCCGCCGGTCATGGCCCACCTGCCGATCATTCTCAACCCTTCCGGCCGGGGTAAAATGAGCAAGCGGGAGGGGCGCGCGCCCGACGGCAAAGTGCTGCCCGTTTTTGTGCGGACGTTTGAAGCGTTGGGCTATCTGCCGGAAGCGATGGTCAACTATATGGCCCTGGTCGGTTGGAGTTATGACGATAAAACGGAAATTATGAGCCGCGAAGAATTGATCGACCGCTTCAGCCTGGATCGGGTCAACGCTTCGCCGGCAGCCTGGGATTACGACAAGCTGGATCATTTCAACGGCCTCTACATCCGCGCCCTCGATCCCGCCGATTTGACCGACCGGCTGCTGCCCCATCTCGAAGCAGCCGGGATCGAGGCCGACCGGGCGACGATGCTCAAAATCACGCCGCTGATCCAGGAGCGGCTGACGCTGTTGAGCGAAATAACGGTGTGGGTCGATTTCTTCTTCACCGACGAGTTGCCTGATTTCGATCTGGAGCTACTGGTTCCCAAGAAAATGACCCTGGCCGATGTGCCCGACATTCTCCAAACCGCCCACGATATTCTGGCCGAGATCGAGTTCAATCACGAGGCCATCGACACGACACTCCGAGAGGGCGCTAAAAGCCTCGGCGTCAAGGCCGGACAGATGTTCCAGCCCCTCCGCATCGCCGTCTGTGGTAAAAAAGTCGCCCCGCCCCTGTTTGAAACCCTGGAAATTTTGGGCAAAGCGCGAGTTTTGCAACGGCTGGAGCGGGCTTTGGAACGATTGCAAAAGTAGCGTCAGAAAATAAATTGGAGCAGTTTGAGAGTGGAGCAGTTTTTGAAACTGCTCCACTCTTTCACCATCTTTCACCAATTTTTCACCAATCTCTCAGAAACAAAAGGAGACAAACATGGCAACACCATCCACAATGGTTCCACTGGGCACGCAGGCCCCGGATTTTAGCTTACCCGACACGGTGTCGGGCCAGGTCATCAACCTGGATGATTACCAATCGGACAAGGCGACGGTGATTATGTTTATCTGTAACCATTGTCCCTATGTTTTGCACATCAAGGATGAATTGGCCAATGTGGCCAAAGATTACCAACTTCGAGATGTGGCGTTCATCGCCATCAGTTCCAACGACATCGAGCAATACCCGGCTGATGCGCCTGACAAAATGAAAGAGTTCGCCGATGAGGTTGGCTTCACCTTCCCCTATCTGTATGACGAAACGCAGGAGGTGGCCCAAGCCTACAGCGCCGCCTGCACGCCCGATTTCTTCGTTTTCGATGGCGATTTGAAATGTGTCTATCGGGGCCAGTTTGATGACGCCCGCCCCCGCAACAGCGTGCCCATCACCGGCCAGGACCTCCGGGCCGCGTTGGATGCTGTGTTGGCCGGAGAGAAGCCGGTCGCCGATCAAAAGCCGAGTATGGGCTGTAGTATCAAGTGGAAGAAATAATTTGAACAGGATTCACGCAGTTGCAATGTCATTACGTTAGCAGCATCCCGAGTAGGTGAGCGTAGCGAAACCGTATCGAGGGGTACGGGTTGGCCAAGTCTCCTCCCGTTCGCCGCACCCTTCGATAGTAACTGTTCAGGCATGTCATTTCGAGGCTGAAAGCCGAGAAATCCCCCCAGATGGTTCGTTGCAAACGACGACTTGGGTAGATTTCTCGCTCCTTCGTCGCTCGAAATGACATGATGGCTGAGGTAGTTACCTTCGATACACGCTCCACGATGTTTCGCGCTACTCAGGATGCTCTCCTCTTGATTTTTGAGGAGGTGTAGGATAACGACACCCTTCGATACGGCTATCGCCTGCTCAGGATGCGTGTTGCGTCACTCCTGTTAGAGAATCTGTCGCCCTAACACGTCATACGCCTCGATTTTGAGGGTGGCTGCCGGGCTGTGGGGATACTCATTGGCAAGGAGGGTCCAGATCATCGTGTCCCGTTGCCGCCCGTCCGGGGTGACATCCCGCCGGCGGTGGGTGATTTCGTGGGTAAAGCCCAACTTGCGGGCCACCCCCGCGCTGGCGACGTTGCGTGGGTCGCAATGGATTTCGAGGCGGTCTACAGTGTCGATGATGAAAGCCACTTGAGTCAGGGCCGCCACCGCTTCGGTCATCAATCCCCGCCGGGTGTACGCTTTATGCAGCCAGTACCCAATCTCCCGCGCCCCCTCGCCGGCCCGCCCGTGCAGGCCCAGCCCGCCCAGGAGTTGCCGCTCCGCCCGGTCAAAAAGAACGAAGTTGAAATCCCGGCCCAGGTCGAATTTACCCCGCATCTGGCGCAGTAGTTTGATTTTGGTCTGTAAATCGGTCGGCTCTTGCTGCGCCCACTTCATCCAGGGCCGCAAATGATCGAGATTGGCGGCGAGGACCGTTTGTAACAGCGGCGCATCGCTCGGCTGCCAACAACGGAGCAGCAGGCGGGGGGTGTGGATACGATAGGCGGGGCCGGCGGGGCTGGTCACTGGGCTTTATACCTTTGGATACTCATTGCGGAATGGTGATAATTATCCATAAAGCGTAACTATTCAGCAGCCTCCCCAAACGATCATTTTTCGCGGGGATTTGGGGATTAGGGGATTTTATCTCTATACTAAAAACGGAATGAAACCTACAGTTTTGTCGCCCGCCCCCCTAGCCCCCCAACGGGGGGAATCTGGTTTTTGCTCCCCCCTGTGGGGGGCTGGGGGGGCGGCTCACGGGATCAAAAGTACTAATTTCATTCTGAACTGAGTATAGATTTTATCTAAAAATTTATCCCCTAATCTCCTAATCCCCGCTATGACATCGTTGTTTTTAGGGCAATGGCTG
>CAZWZZ010000791.1:0-3547 GCA_964638395.1 uncultured Caldilineaceae bacterium | reverse complement strand
GCTTCATCAGCATTATCAAAGGTCATTACGATTAGATTAGACATGGACGTTCTCCTTGACTTCAATTCATCATTGAAAAGAGAATAGTTCATCATTACCGAGAAATTTGGTTGACAACTTCGTAAAACGTGAGGCGTAAAACGTAACAACTTTTGACAAAATAACATCTTACGCTTCAAGTTTTACGTTTTACGGGACTGAGTGGTTCAATTCGACGGGCAAAAAAGTGTCAACCTATTCTGAACTATCCCGAACACGTTAGCTTTATTTTATGACAAAATCAGGCCATCGACATCGACTATCCGGTGAGTTTTGCCTTCGGTCAGTTGACCCATAGGGGGTTGGGTCATTCGTCCTAGCCTGCTCCCTCATAATCGGGTGCAACAAACATTGCGTCTGCATCCGGCACAATCGGTTCGCCGAATTTCGCCGCATACAACTGGGTAAATTTCGCCCCAAAGAGAAAAATCCAGGTGCAGTAGTAAACCCACAACAGAAAGGCGATGAGCGACCCGGCGGCCCCATACAGAGAGGCCCAAACGCTGTAGCTCAGATAGAGGCCGACGGCATAGCTGCCGAGCCAGAACAAAAAGGCCGTCACCCCAGCTCCAAGCCAAACATCTCGCCAGCGGATGGAGGCTTTGGGAATCGTCTTGAAAATCAGGGCAAAGATGATGACGTAGATGAGAGGTGAGGCCAGGAATCGCGCCAACGGAATGAAATCGGCCACATACCGCATCACGGCCTGGTAATAGGGCGCAGGCAAGGCCGCCCAGAGCGCATTGAGCAATAACGCCCCCAAAACGAAAGCGCCGACAGTCAGCACCGCCGCTGCTGAGAGCAGATAAGTTTTGGCCAGCGTCATCAGGCTTTGGTGCAGCGTCTCTCCCCGTGGGGCCACCCCCCACATCGCGTTGAGCGACCGGCGCAACTCTCGAAACACCGCCGAGGCCCCGTACAACAGAAACAGAAGACTGATGCCGGTGGCCACGCTGCTGGAGATAAAACCCTGGCTATTTTTGATGATGTCTTGGATGACGACCGCCCCGGCTGTGCCGATCAAGTTGTCCATCGCGGTCACAATTCTGCCCTCCACGGCGGCCTGACTAAACAACTGGGTGGCAATAGCGATAGAGATGATGAGCAACGGAGCCAGGGAGAAAATCGTGTAGTAGGCCAGGGCCGCCGCGTGCAGGGCCGCATCGCTCCAAAACCAAGCGATGATGCTCTCTTTGAATAAGTCAAGAAACGCTTTGGGCCGCATAGATTAATTGTAAGCCAAAACAAGCGGCCAGACATCGACTATCTGGTGAGTTTCCCCCTTAGACGAATGACCCACCCGAAAACGGGTCAATTGTCCAATCTCCAAACTCACCGGATAACCGATGTGTCCGAGCCGTTTCTACCGTAAAATTAAAGTCTGACCAAGCTGGAAAACTTTGGGGCAAAGAAAATTCATTAACGCGAACAATGTGGTTGTGTACTTGGTAATTAGTAAATGGTAATTCAATCTCTAATTACTATTTACCAATTACGACCACCTCAAATAAAGATGTGCTGCAATCTCAATTCTTAGCGAGGTGATTATGGCGAACCTGCTCGATAACAAATACCAACTCCAGGAACTCATCAGCCAGAATGAACGGAATATGGTTTACAAAGGATATGAGCCGGCCAGAAAGCGCCCCGTGGCCATCAAGTTTCTCTCCCCGGCCCTGAGCGGCGATCAAACCGCCGTCCACCAATTTCGGCAGGAGATGCAACTGCTCTCCGGCCTCAACCACCCCCACATTTTAGACGTGTACGATTATGGGCTACAGGAGGATCGGCTCTATCTGGTTACGCCCTACATTTCGGGGGCTACCCTCCGGGAGCGAATGGAGCAGTTCTATCCGCTCGACCGGGCGGCCCAGATGACCCAAGCTGTGGTCGAGGCCCTGGCTTACGTCCACGGTCAGGGCCTCATTCACGGGAACCTCAAACCCTCCAACATTCTCCTCGACGAAGAGCGGCAGCCTCTCTTGACCGACTTTGGCGCGTTTCAAGAAATTGGCGGACGGGGTCTGGGCAGCCCCTACCAAAGCCCGGAACAGGCCCGGGGCGGCCCCATCGATGCCAGAACCGATGTTTACGCTTTGGGCGTTCTGCTCTACGAGATGCTGATTGGCCAACCCCCGCCCAAAGGAGCCACCCCCAGCCCCCACCTGCAACGCCCCGACCTGCCGCTCGAAGTGGAGCAGGTGATTCTGACGGCGATGGCCGACAACCCGGCCCACCGCTTCCAATCGGTCACCGAGTTTAGCCAGGCCCTCGCTGCCGCGATTGGGGCGGAAGCGCCCCCCCCGCCAACGCAGGCGGAACAATCATTTTGGCAAACCATCCCTGGCTGGGGCTATGCCCTGGCCGGAGTGTTGGCTGTGGCCCTCCTGGGGTTTATTTTCTTTTTCCTGATTGGCTGGCTGGGCGTGGTCTCTGACGGCAGTGACTCCGGCCCGTCGGACGGGTCAACCATCATCATCGTGGTGCCCACGCCGCTGCCGGGCGGGCCAGCCTTGACCGCCACCTCGGATGTCAATATCCGCAGCGGCCCCGGCCTGGATTACGACACCATCGGGCTTTTGCAACAGGGACAAACCGCCGAAGTGACCGGCGTTAGCCCCGATAGCGGCTGGTGGGTCGTCAAAGTGGAGGCCGCTCCCGGCGGTCAGGGCTGGGTCTCGACCCAATTTGTGACCACCGAAAACACGGCCAACGTGCCCATCATTCAGCCGCCGCCCCGGCCCCAACCGACCGCGCCCCCGGAGGAGATCAGCCCGCCCCTCGCCGTCATCAACGGCCTCACGCAGGCCCAGGTCGGCCAGACGGTCAGCTTTAACGCCAGAAATTCCACGGCGACCGAGGGTAGCCAACTGGCCCGGTTCGATTGGGACTTTGGAGATGGCGCGGGGGCGAGTGGGGTTGATGTGAGCCACGTTTACAACAGTCCCGGTCGCTATACGGTCAACCTGACCGTGACCGATGATAAAAATTTTAGCGGTAGTGACAGCCTTGAGGTTCAGGTCGAGGCGGAGCCGGATACTCCGGAGCCGGACGACCCGCCGCTGGCCATCATCGACGCCCCGGTTGAAGTCGAAGTGGGGCAGACGATTACTCTGGATGCCGGACGCTCGCAGGCCGCCAACGCTATCGTCAGCTACGCCTGGGATTTGGGCGACGGCAACAGCGCCAACGCGGTGACGATCAACCACACCTACAATGCGCCCGGCGTTTACAACGTTATCTTGACCATCACCGATGACCAGGGGTTGGAGGGCCGCACCAACTCCCAAATTACGGTTCTCGAAATGCCGACCCCAACCGTAGAGCCGGAAGAACCAACCGCGACCCCGGTGCCGGAGGAGCCGACCGCCACCCCGGAGCCGCCGAGCGCGGCCATCACCGCCTCCGCCCTCGGCCAAATTTTCCTGCCCGTGGATGAGACCATCACCGTTCCTCTCAGCCAGACCATTACCTTTGACGGCAGCGGCTCGCAGCCGGGCAGCAGTCC
>CAZWZZ010000790.1:3002-3549 GCA_964638395.1 uncultured Caldilineaceae bacterium | reverse complement strand
CTTATCGGAATCGCTATTTCACCTTTATTTCTCCGCTCAACCGGCAGCGTTCAGCTCGATTGGGTTCATCCCGCCGAATTGTTAGATGCGGTTCGCCTGTTTTACACGTTTTCAGGCCGAAGTTATCTCTTATTCACACTTTATCTGGCGTTGGGCAGTTTGGCTACGGTGGCCAGCCTCAGATGTTATCTAACGACCGGGTCTCTCAAAAAAAGCTGGCCCTACATCTTCCTGGGCAGTTGGCTGTTTTTTCCGCTATTCGTCATCTTGGCCATTTCAATGTGGGTCAAGCCTATTTTTGTTGATCGTTATCTCATCATTATCCTGCCACCGTTAATCCTGCTGGTGACAATGGGTATTTTTAGTCTGAAAAAACCGTGGCTCTGTCGAACCGCCACATTGCTTCTACTCGTTCTCTCCCTATTAAGCGTCTGGACCTGGTCGCTCACGTTCCACAAGGAGAATTGGGGTGATGGTACCCAGCACTTCGTATATGTGAGGATTCCAAACGTTGCGGTAGTTGTCTTTTCTTTGAGTATGCGGGTAG
>CAZWZZ010000790.1:0-2992 GCA_964638395.1 uncultured Caldilineaceae bacterium | reverse complement strand
CCATAATTTTCTTTTCTTACAGTATGCGCCAACCCTTTGAATATTATCTCACCCAATCAAACTTTGACCGGCATACGCTATATCTCCCGGAGCTAGCCTCCGATGCCTACCATCCCGGCGGCGCGACCTGGATTCCGGAGCCGGATGAGGCGCTACTGGCCAGGCTCGCTCAAAACCAAGAACGCATCTGGCTGGTTCTCAGCCATCATCGCAACGCCCGTTTAGGCCGTCCCGACCAAGCCCGTGCCATCCGAGCCACACTAGAGCAGACGCATACGCTGGCCGAGCGGCAAACGTTTCACAATATACAACTTTTGCTTTACCAACGAATGCCCTGAAAGCTACCTGATAAATTTATGCCAAAAATAAAAACCGATCAGGCCCGGCTCGAAGATGTCAACCAGATATTAGACCTCAACATCCAGGAATATGGTTCCGACGATGTCTTGGCCACGCGAAACGATTTTCTGTGGCGCTACGAACAGATTCCCGACGGGCAGGCCATCATCCCGGTCATCCGCACCGAGGCCGGACGGGTTGTTGGTTTTATTTGGGTTCTCCCCTTACCGATGCGTATCAAACAGCAAGACGTACTGGGAGCAACCGGCACCAACCTGGTCATTCATCCCGATTACCGGCAAGGCTTCGGCTACATTAAACTGCTACGGGCCTTCAACCGCGTCTTCAAAGAAGAAAAAATCCCGCTCCACTTCAGCTTCATCTCCGAGGACAAATATCAGCAAATGAATGGGGGCAACAAGCAAAGTTTTTGGAAAAAATTCTTCATTTTTTCCGAAGCGGCGCGCCCCCCTCCCGAACCGCGTAAAACGGAAGCAGCCTGGACGATCCCTTTTCTGGCTAAACCGCTTGACCTGAGCCAAATACTGGATAGCTACTTTGTCAAAGATTGGCACCATGGTATCAACCAGCAGGCCGGTCGTTTAGCCACCCCAGTTTTCGTCCGCCACAGCGCTCCCCGACCTGATAAACATATTCAGATCGCTCCAATCACGGAAGTCGATGATAGTTTCGACCAATTTTGGAAACAGGTCGAGGATAAATATCCGGTTATGCTTAAACGGGATCAAGCCTTTTTGAAGTGGCGTTTTGCCGCCGTCTCCAATCGACGTTATCAAATTTTAGTCGCCCGTCACCGCCAACAGATGCTTGGCTACCTCATCCTCCGCTGCACGACTATTCGTGACCTCAATACCGGTCTGATTATGGACTTTCTGGTCGAGGACAGTCCCCTGGGGCGCAAGGCGGGCCCCCAACTCCTGGCTGAGGCCGAAACAATCTTTCGAACGGAACAAATGGCCATGGCGGCCGCCATCATACCAAATTTTACCCAGGAATACCGGCTCCTGACCAAATTCAGCTACCTCAACGTGCCCGATGCCGTCACCCCCCGACCCTTTCGTTTTGCTTCGTTTCTCCACGACCTCAACCAGCCTGAGCTTATTACTCTGACCCCCGATGATTGGTTCGTCACCCTGGCCGACTACGAGTCTTTTTAGCCCCACCAGCTTGACGTTAATTTCCATCTCACCTGCCTCGGCTATCGTTACTAATACCATCACTTTTGTAACGATTAAGCCTCCTATGTCGTTAACAGTGTGTAAAGCATACGTTCTACGCCGGGTAGCAATAATTCTGCAACCAAACGGCCCGCAAACCGTATAGCTGAGTAATTGACCATTTCTTGAAACGGAACCGGAGACACAGACAATGACTGTTATGCACGCTGATACTCTCTTTGCTCCGCTCGATGCCGATTTGCATCTGGAGCGGGTGGCCGGAGGGAACGAGACCGAAGTATACAGCACCGACGACAAACGATTTGTGGTGAAAGTAAAAAGTGAAGAAAATGGCAATGGGGATGCCCTGGCCGAAGCGCGGTTCCTGCGGGCGGCGGCGGATGCCTTTGCCGGAGCCGTCGGACCGGAACACAGTCTGCCCAACTACTACGTTATCACCCAGAGCAGCGAGGGTCAGGCCCAAACCGTCGTCCTGCAACCCTATCTGCGCCAGGCCAAAACCCTGTTCGAGACAGACTATCGCCAACTCAGCCCCACCGAACGGCGACAAATCGCCGACCAACTGCGCCGACTCATTCGCCGTGCCCTGGCCTTTTACCGGGAAACCGGCCAGATGCCCGATATGTATGGCCGCACCAGCCGCAACACTGCCGAACGGCGACAACTCAACAGTCTGGCCAAGCTGCCCTGGCGGCTGTGGAGCTTCATCGTCAAGCGCAACCTGCTCCGCTCCCACAACCTGATGCTCTCCGACGACCCGGAGCGGCGCATCACCCTGGTCGATTACGACCCCGTCCGCAAAGGTAAATTTTACCGCTTCCTCTACTATGCCGCCCGCCACGTCCTGTTCATCCGCGATTATCTGCTGATCGGCCTGATGGAGAAAACCGGCTACGTGCCCCGCGCCTAAGCCGATGACTCGCTTGCGCTACTGTCCCTGTTCGAAGCAAACTGCTCCTGCACCGCAGGCTTCGTCAACAGGATAATCGTAAAAACGCCCAACACCGTCCCAAAGGGCATAAAGATACATTCGATCCCGGCCACCACCAAACAAAAGGTATGGCGTATCCGCTGCGAAATAAAATAGCCGGTGGCGATCATCACCCCGGCCAAAGCCCAGCCCGTCAAGATGATCGCCGCCGGGATTAGGGTGAACATCAGCCCAAAGAGCATGACCGGAAAGCCTTCCTCCGGCGGCGGGGCAAAAAATCCGCCGCTCATCATAGAAATGCCGACGACCAGATGGAAGATGGGAAAGCAGGCAAAAAGCGCGGCCAGGCCCCCGACGACGTAATGAAAAATCGAGAGCAGTTTCAAATATTGCTCTTGTTGGTTATCCATCACCATACCTCCCACCAATTTTACTGATTAAAATTTGAGGCCACCCCGTCAGCGTTCGACCGCTCTCTTAAATCCTGAGCGATCAGTTTGGCGGCTACGTTTTGCCAATTGTA
>CAZWZZ010000789.1:0-3564 GCA_964638395.1 uncultured Caldilineaceae bacterium | reverse complement strand
TATGGCCGGATTATACTATAGTTTGCCGGGTCGTTCCAATTTTCAGTAGACCGCAGCACCCTTCGATACAACCTCATCCTTCGGTTTACTCAGGATGCGATTGCGGTCTACTGAATTTAGCCTTTGGGTGACTTATCGCTATAATTCGGCTGATCCAGCCAACGATTTTTGGAGGCAGCTATGCACCGCCGGCTTACGCCAGGCTTACTGATCTTTTTTATTTTCTTAACGACGTTAACCGCCTGTGATTTGAATAACAGCGACGCCCCCCCGCCCGCTCCGGAGTCGATCTCGCTGCGGGCCGAGGCGAACCGGGAAGCGGTCGCCATCATCCGGGATGGTGAGCGGGAACCTCTGTCCCTCGTGCAACAAACCACCATAAGCGACAGTGACGGCCTGGCCGTCGAGGCGGACGGGCGGGCTACGCTCAGCGTTGATGATTTGTTGACCGTTGAACTGCTCCGGGGCGCGCAGGTCGAAATCAAAAGCGCCCTGCGCACGCCCCAGATGGCCGACCTCGTGCTGCAAAAAGAGGGGGGCTTGCTCTTTGCCGAGTTCAACCCTGACCGGCTGGCGGACCACACCTTCGCCGTCCAGACGCCGCTGGCCACCATCACCACCGGCGGGGCCCGCTTCCTGGTCAGCCGTGGCGTCGATAATCTGGAATGGATCGTCAATCTGGGGCCGGCAGATGACCAGCTCGAAGTGGCGGCCATGGACAATGTGCAGCCGGTTCCCGGCGGTACGGCCCGTTGGGTGGCCCCTGACGGTGCCATCAGCGATAGCCTGCCACTGGACACGGCCCAGGTGAACGATTGGTTCGACGCGGTCCAGAATGGCTCGCCGCCGACGGCCCTGGCCGAGGCCATTTTGCCCCCGGCCGACGTTCTGGCCAGCACTGCCTCACTGGCGGTGCTGCCGCAGCTTGGCCAGCCCTTTGAATTGGGGCCGGATAGCGGCCAGGGCACGGTCAAATTGACCCTCGATCCCATCGGCCTCTTTGGCGCGCCAACCTACACCCTGGAGGATTGTGACGAGGATGGCAGCCAGGATTTGGCGATCCTGGCCGGGCGCGTTCATTTCGACTTTAGCGACCTGCTGGCCCGCACCAGCGCCCTGGATGTGACGGCGATCAACCGGGATTTGCCGGGCAATGGGGCGCTCTGGGCTACGGCTATCACCGGCGAGGAGGTGGCCCGCCAACTGTTCGATGTCAGCGGCGGCGGGCGTCAGGTTCTCAGCCTGCGGGCCACCCAACCTTACCGCACCGCCGAACTGGCCATGATCGACGGCTGCTTTGTCGGCTTCAGCCTGACCCCCCCCACCCCGGCCGGGACGCCTGCCCAACCCCGCGTCGTCTCCAGTCCCGGTCAGCCGGCTGCTCCCCAACAGAGTACCGTGGTCAATATTCTGGCTGACGACGAACCGGATGAGACCGAGGCCGAAAGCGACGTTGTACCGACCGTCACCGGCCAGCAGCGGTCGGCCGGCCCGATCACGGCCTGGGCTGCCGGCGGCACCGTCATTTCGATTGATGGCTCTCTGAATGATTGGAACCTGTTAGTCCAGGAGAACCAAGCCGCCTGGACCCGCTTTAGCGCCGTGACCTACGATGGGGCCTGCGCCGTCCGTTTCGAGAGCGGAACCACGGCCACCGACTTGAGCGGCCAGGTGTTGTTTGCCTATGATGAGCAATTTCTGTATGTGGCCTTTCAGGTGGAGGATGATGGTTTCGTGCCCTACGGCGGTGGCGATCAGGAATATTTTCTGGGAGACTCGCCCCAGTTATCGCTGGATATGGAACTGTTGAGCGACTATGAAGATACCAGCCGCAGCCGGGATGATTGGCAGATCGATTTTTACCCGGACCCGGCGGCCCCGACGGCGATGTTGTGGCAGTTAGGCTCGCTCTCCGCCCGTCGCTTTGAGGAGGCCGAGGTGGCTGCCGCCAGCTCCGCCACCGGCTACGTCGTCGAGGCCGCCCTGCCCTGGCGCAGTCTGGGGGCCAACCCCCAACCGGGGGATCGCCTCGGCCTGGCAGCCAACATCAACGATAACGACACCCCCGGCACGGATGCCCAGGAGTGCATCATCTCCACCGCCCCCCAACGGACCTGGAACGACCCGACGACGTGGGGCACGCTCTTTTTACGGCCCAGCCGCTAGGCGTCGATTTTAAGGCGTTACTTGGGTGCTTTTTTGGGTGAAAAATGGTAGAATAAAACAGACCTCGACTCCCCAACCTCGATACCGACCCCTCACCAGTAGGAATTGTGCAGTTCGTAGAGCAATTTGCTACTAACTGACTCATTATCCAACTTTGGGATCATTTAAATCTTGGAACTGCCTATAACTAGCGCCATTGGGAAACCTTTGCTATGACAAGACCCCCTAAACGAAACCAAAACTTTTTGATCGGTCTGTTGGCCTTGCTGGTGACGGCCTTTGCCGGGGTGGGGTACGCCGTCTGGACAGGCATCATCCAGCCGATTATGAAAGCCTACCGGGAAGAGGCGACCAAGCTGAACGCCATTCTCAACAGTATCGCCGATGGGGTCATCGTGCAGAACACAGCGGGCGAGATCGAAACGATGAATCCCAGTGCCCAGAAGATCATCGATGAGACGGTGGAGTCGGTCTACCCCCCGCAGAAAATTGGGGAGGCCAAACAACAGGCCCAAAAACAGGCCAAGTTGTCCTCATTACTGAGTTTCTTGACTAATTTAAGTTTTTACCAAACGGATGATGTCGAGATCGGGAGCCGGGTGTTGAGCGCCCAGGCGGCACCCATTGTCAACACCGAGGAGGAGATTGGCTCGGTGGTCATACTCCGGGATGTGACGGCGGAGGCCGAGGCGAAACGGCTCAAGGATGATTTTATCACCACCATCTCCCACGAATTGCGAACGCCGCTGTCCGTCATCAAAATACACAACGATCTGCTCAAATTCAGCGTCGATCATATCGACGAAGCCTATCGGGAGAATTTCGAGCGCAATCTGGAAAATGTGGATGCCAATATCAGCACCCTGCTCGATCTCATCGAGCAGATGTTGGATTTGACCCAGATCAATGCCGGGGCGTTGGGCATCGACCAGGAACCGGTTGATTTGCGAGCGGTGATCCGGAACGAAGCCCAGCAGTGGCTAGAGAGCATGAGCGACAAGAAGTTGACCTATACCCTCGATCTGCCCCCGGAGGCGGTCTGGGTGCAGGGGGATGAAGATCGTCTGATCCGGGTCCTCCATAACCTCCTCAAAAATTCCTACAGCTACACGCCACCCGGCGGCCAGGTCGAGGTGTCGATGCAGTTCCAGCCCCATCAGGTTCAGGTTGATGTGCGTGACACCGGCGTGGGCATTGCCGAGCGGGACAAACCGCTCATCTTCTCCCGCTTCTTCCGGGCCATTCACGCCGAGAACACCTACGAAATCGGCGGGGCCGGGCTGGGGCTGTTCCTCAGCCGGGCCATCATCGAGGCCCACGGGGGCAAGATTTGGTTCGAGAGCCAGGTCAACCGGGGCAGCACCTTTAGCTTCTGCCTGCCGACGGTGGCCGGCAACG
>CAZWZZ010000788.1:0-3565 GCA_964638395.1 uncultured Caldilineaceae bacterium | reverse complement strand
TGGGAAGCCCTGGCATAAATATTGGCCAAGCCGTGATGCCCCGGCTCGATTTCGCACGTGGGTTCAAAGCCGATGCCGTCATCCTCGATGCTCAATTGAATAGCTCTATCCTCAATTTGCTGCAAGGTAATGTAAACTTTACGGGCTTGAGCGTGGCGGGCGATGTTGGCCAGGGCTTCGTGGGCGATATGGAAAAAGTGACTGGCCTCGATTGCCTCAAGTTGGGCGCTGGCTTGGGGATCAATGTTACTTTCGATGGCCAGCAGGGTGTTGACCTGCATCTCTTTAATCAACCCCTGTAACCGGGTCTGCAAATCTTTGTCTCGGAGGGCCTGGGGCCGGAGATCGAAAATATAGTTACGGACGTCGGTGATGACCTGGGCCAGATTCTTCATACTCATCTCAAGCGTTTTGATAACGGCCTCATCCCCCGGCGCTAACAAAGCACTAACATTATCCAGAGAAAGGCCAACGCCATAGATGGATTGAATGATTCCATCGTGCAAATCCCGGGCAAACCGCTCTCGCTCCTCAAGGACGGCCAGACGCTGCATCTTCTCATACAGGCGGGCATTTTCGATGGCGATTACGGCGTGACGGGCCAACATTTCCATCAATTGTTGGTCAATTTCTGTAAAGTCACTCCCATTTTTTTTATCGGTTAGATAAAAGGCCCCAATGAGTTCCCCTTTTGAATAAATGGGAACGCCTAACAACCTCTGCATAACCGGATGATGCTCCGGGAAGCCCACTGCGAGCGGGTGGTCGGTCATATCATTGACAATCACCGATTGACCCTCCTTCAAGAGCAGGCCCAATAGCCCTTTGCCCACCGGCAGCGCCCCAATTTGGGCATGAACGTCTTGATTGACACCGGCGGTGACAAAGCGTGACAGGTTGCCCTTGCCATCGTGAACCCCCAGCGCGGCAAATTCCACGTTGATTAGGCTCTGGGCTGCCTGAGCAATCTTTTGGAGAACCTGATCGATTGACAATTCCGAGGTAATGGCCTGGGTGGCTTCATCCAACACCTTGAGACCATTGATAAGCTCTTCCCGCTCCTTTTCGGTCCGCTTCCGTTGGCTGATGTCGCGCAACACCACGGTGAAATTTAGTTTGCCGTTCAGTTCAAATTTAGAGATCGAAGCCTCGGCCGGGAACTCTTCGCCATTTTTGCGCCGTCCATATATCTCTTGCCGCTCCCCCATCAACCGTGTTTCAACCTCGGACTGGCTAAATTCAACAACATGGTCCCAATGCTGGGCAGCAAATTGAGGGGGCAGCAAAACATCCAACGGCTGGCCGATCACTTCGTCGGCAGTGTAGCCGAAAATGTTCTCCGCGCCCTGATTGAACACGATAATCTGTTGAGCGTCATCGACGGAAATAATGGCCTCGCTGGCGATGGAAACAATGTTAGCAAAAAGTGACTGCTCCTCTAAAAAGGCCAAACTGATCTGCTCTTGAATGGTTGTGGTTGATTGCGTTATCTTTTTGTGCATGACCCTCTTTAGCAACTCGTCGAGTTACTCCCCCTTCAAAATTTATAAACCCCTTCTACCCTCTTAGCTCTCATCAAAAAATTTGGGACGTTAGTATAACATAGTTACTTGTTGCTCACAACAACGGCTATATGGCTGGGTGTATTTCACTTTTGGGGCGAATTATAGCCATCCA
Source organism: uncultured Caldilineaceae bacterium (assembly GCA_964638395.1). Lineage (GTDB taxonomy): Bacteria > Chloroflexota > Anaerolineae > 4572-78 > J111 > CAZWZZ01. The sequence goes on along the minus strand of CAZWZZ010000788.1, from coordinate 1,888 downwards.
CGATTTAACCACCCCGATGGAAGGTTGGAAGGCTGGAAGATTGGTCACACGCCTGATAACCAACCTTCCAAATCTTCCACATTTCCAAATAGTCTAAAATCTGCCCCAAAACTGAAATGCTCCCTATATGGCAAAGTCGAGTAATTTGCGGCGGCAGCACGCCCACGTGCGGCTCCTTCGGCACGTAGGCGTGCCTCACTCCGTAAAAATTGGCTCGACTGAGTCCTGTAAGCTGTTAGGGAGAAGCGTGTACCTCAAAAGCCCCAATATCGCAGCCGCTGCTCTGGGGCCGGGTGAGGTCCCGCTGGTCCGTGGTGATCGTCGTCCCGCAACCGTTGACGCCGAGCGGAATAGCATCGCGGGCCGGGCTACCGAGCCGGAGGGCGTGGGTTTCGGTCGGGCCGCCGTTATCTTGCAGCGGGCCGAGTAGCGGATCGAGGCCGGTCAGGTCGGTGGAGGCCGTCAGAAACGGGGTACAACCGGGATCGGCGGTCAGGTTGTAGCCGTTGGAGGTGATGGTCCCGGCGGTCAGACGACAGCTATCAACGAGGCTATTTTGCAAAGTGAGCGTTCCGCCGCCATTGACCACGCCCCGGCCTTTGCCCTGATTTAACAAGATCGACACATCATCAGAGCTATCGTTGGCCGTAGCCAGATCAAGAAAGCCATCCCCATCAAAATCAGCCGCTACCAAATCCCACGGGACATTGCCGACGGGCAAGGTGGCGGTCAGACTAAAGCCGCCGCTCCCATCCCCCAGTAAAAGGGAGACATCGTTCGAGGTATCGTGGGCTACAGCCAAATCGAGACGACCATCTCCATCAAGATCGGCGGCCACTAAAGCCCCCGGCCCGCTGCCAACGGACACAGGCGGAGCCGGGTTAAAGCCGCCAGCCCCATCCCCGGCCAGAAGAGTAACATCATCGCTGCCCACATTGGCCGTAGCCAAGTCGAGGAAGCCATCCCCATCAAAATCAGCCGCTACCAGGTCCTCTGGACCACCGCCGGCGGGCAGGGTCGCCGTCAAGCTAAAGCCACTGCCATCTCCGGTCAAGAGGCTGACATCATCGCTACCCGCGTTGGCCACGGCCAGGTCTAAAAAACCATCCCCATCAAAATCCTCAGCCACCACGGCGTGGGGCTGATCGCCGACGGGCACGGTCGTCACCAGGCTAAAGCCGCCGCTGCCATCCCCGGCCAAGATCGACACCTCGTCGGAAAGGTCGTTGACCACGGCCAGATCGAGACGGCTATCCCCATCAAAATCGGCGGCGGTGATAGCCCACGGTCCGGCCCCGGCTCCGACAGGGGTAGCCGCCCCAAAGCCGCCGCTGCCATCGCCTAACAGGATGGTCACATCGTTGGAAAAGGTGTTGGCCACGGCCAGATCGAGGCGACCATCTCCATCAAAATCGGCAGCCACCAGCTCCTCCGGGCCATTGCCAACGGGCACGGTCGTCGCCAGGCTAAAGCCGCCGCTCCCATCCCCCAGCACCAGGGAGACATCATCAGAGGTATCGTTGGCCACGGCCAGATCGAGGCGACCATCCCCATCAAAATCGGCAGCGGTCACGGCGTGGGGAGCCTGCCCGACCCCGACGGAAGTGGCCGCAGTGAAAATCAGGGTGTCGGCGATCACGCTATCGAAGGTCGTGTATCGGGCCGAGAGGGTCCCGCCGCCGGTGTTGACCAGGGTGTAGCCGTCGATGATGGCCTCATTACCGCTCACCGTGCTGTTGACCAGGGACACAGAGCCGCCCCGATTGAACAGCCCACCGCCCTGAGATGTGGCTCTATTGTGGCTGATCGTACTATGAGCCACAGTTACGGTTCCGGCTTCATTATAAAGCCCGCCGCCTTCGGCCCAACTGTCGTTGTGGCGGATGGT
>CAZWZZ010000787.1:0-3566 GCA_964638395.1 uncultured Caldilineaceae bacterium | reverse complement strand
CGATGTATTTTCACGAGGGGTATGCGTTTCACGCCGCTTATTGGCACGACGACTTTGGCCGGTTCAAATCCCACGGCTGTGTCAATATGACCCCCCTCGATGCGGAGTGGCTCTACAACTGGACAACGCCCGTGGCCAGCCCGGCAGTCAATGAGACCGTAGCCACCGACGACAACCCCGGTACCTGGGTCTGGATTTACGATCCCTACGATCCAAAATCGGTGGCCGAAGCCGAGGCTGTCAGGCCAACCGACGTGTCGGAGGAGACGACGACGAATTAGCCGACAGGTCGGTCGTAAAACGTGAAACGTAAAAGGGATGGTTCAGATTTACCCGCCCGGTTGAGCAACGTCACCCCGTAAAACGCAAAACGTGAAACGTAAGCGGTTATTACGTTTCACGTCTTACGTTTTACGACGTTATCAACCTGATTTCTTGGGGATTTGAACCATCCCTTTTTTTAGCCCTAAATCTCGCTGCGGCCACTCAAGGCGCGGCTCAGCGTGACCTCGTCAGCAAACTCCAGATCGCCGCCCATCGGCAGGCCCCGCGCCAGGCGGGTTATGGTGAAACTTTTCTGTTGGCCCTGTAACTGCCGGGCAATGTAGGTCGCCGTGGCCTCCCCTTCCAAATTGGGATTTGTGGCGATGATGATCTCCCGGAGCGGCGTTTCGCTCCGCCGTACCCGCTCCACCAACTCGGCCACTTTCAAATCCTCCGGGCCGATACCTTCCGTCGGGGCGATGTGACCATGTAAGACGTGATACAAGCCCTGGTAATCCCGCGTCCGCTCGATGGCCAAAATATCCAGCGGCTCCTCAACCACACAGATCACCGCTCGATCCCGATTTTCATTGCTACAGATCACGCAGGGATCATGCTCCGCGATATTGAAACAGCGGGAGCAGAACAGCACCTTGTCGTGCAATTCTTGCAGCGCCTCGGCCAGAGAGAGGGCTTGTTGGGAGGAATGGCGCAGCAAATAGAAGGTCAAGCGTGACGCTGTCTTCGGGCCAACGCCCGGCAACCGTGAAAATTCATCAATCAGCCGGGTTACCGGCCCAGGTGTGACTTGCATCGTTTATTTCCTTCGGGGCACAGTCTTAGAACAGACCGGGGATGTTCATTCCACCGGTAATCGACCCCAATTCATCAGCCGCTAAACCTTGTGAGGCCTCGACCGCCTCGTTGATGGCGGCCACGATCAAATCTTGCAACATAGCGACATCGTCGGGGTCCACCACTTCCGGGTCAATCGTAATCGACTCCAGCTTTTGATGGCCGGTCATCACCACTTTGATAACCCCGCCCCCGGCGGTTATTTCAACCGTTTTATCACCGAGCGCCTCTTGCGCTTCGATCATCTGTTGCTGCATCTCCTGCAATTTATTGGCCATACCCCCTTTGACGCCGCCGGGCATACCCAGACCGCCACCGCCCCCGGCGTCACCGCCGAGACTGAATCCTTTTCCTTTACGTTTACGTTTAGCCATGATGAACCTCCTAATGATTTAGGTTTTTGACACAGAATTGGTAACTACTCAGCGCTTGATTGCAAATTATTCCTTGATTTCGCCGCCTAACTCTTCGGCTGCTTTAATCAGCGCGGCCATCGCCTCTTCCGAATTGGCGTCGCTATTGCTCCCGCCGGCTACTGTTGTTTCAAGCAGAAAATGAACCGCAACCGATTGACCAATAGCCTGGCTGAACGCCTCGTTGAGGGCGGCCTTCGGTTGGGGTTTGTCGAACCGGGTTTTCCAGGTCTCGGCGGTGATGAAGTAGATGCCATTGCCCTCGACCTTGTAGAGCCGCGTCTGATTCCGCAACACCTCCGCCATAATCTTATTTTTATTCTCGATGTCGTTTAAGACGTGCTGGAAACAACCGCGCACCGTGTCTACCGTCACCCCGTCGCCAGTCGAAACCGGGACGTGGACCGTGGCCGCTTCTGGGGAGGGGGCGGGTGGGGTTGAAGGAGCCGCTTTTTTGACCGGGGACGGGGAAGTCTGAACAGGCGCAGCCACCGCCGGGGCCACCGTTTGAGGCTGGGCTTGAGCCATCGCCGGGGCGACGGTCCCCGCTGTGGTCTCCACAAAAGCCAATTCGAGCGGCAACTGCGGCACCGAAAGCAGACCCGATTTTATGTCGATCAGGGCCTCATTGAACAACCCGGTAGCCCGCACGATAAGCGCGGCGTCGGCCCGGATCGCCTGCTCTTTGATAAGGGCGACCATTTCATCCGGCAAATTGAGCAAATCAGCGCCGTTGCCCAGCTTGACCAACATCACCGCCCGCAGATATTCGACCACCTCGCGGGCCAGTTGGCGCGGGTCGGCCCCATCCCCCACCAGGCGGTTGATGGTATCCAGACCGGCGGCTATATCCCGCTCGATGAGCGCCCCGACCAACTCCACCACCTCTTGCGAGGCTACCGCCCCAACCACACTCTGCACCAACTCCAGGGTGATATTACCGCTGCCGTAAGCCGTCAACTGATCGAGAAGGCTGATGGCGTCTCGCATCGAGCCGCCCCCTTGCCGGGCGATATATTCCAGGGCATCCTGCTCCGCCGTCAGCCCCTCCTGCTCGATGATGTAGCCCAAGCGCCGGGCGATCTCTTCCAACTTGATGCGCCGAAATTCAAAACGTTGACAGCGGGAGGTGATCGTCGCCGGGATTTTTTCCGGCTCTGTGGTGGCCAGCACAAAAATGACGTGTTCGGGCGGCTCCTCTAGTGTCTTCAACAGAGCGTTGAAGGCGGAGTTGGAGAGCATATGCACTTCGTCGATAATGTAGAACTTGATCCGGGCTTCGCTGGGCCGAAAATTGACCTTGTCCCGCAAATCGCGGATATCATCGACGCCGGTGTTGGAGGCGGCGTCGATCTCGATCAAATCGAGCAGTCGGCCTTCGTTGATGGCGGTGCAGAGGTGACATTCGTTACAGGGCCGGTCGGCCATCGCCTCAGCCTGACAGTTGACCGCTTTGGCCAACAGCCGGGCCGTGCTGGTTTTGCCGGTCCCGCGTGGCCCCGAAAAGAGATAAGCGTGGGCTACCCGCCCCAGATGGAGGGCATTGACCAACGTTTGCGTAACGTGCTGCTGCCCAATCACCTCTTCAAAGGTGCGAGAGCGCCATTTTCGGTACAGGGCTTGTGAGGCCACCGGATCACATCTCCTTGAGTTTGCGGTTGAAACAGCGGTAGTTTACCATCCAACGGGCAATCCTGCAAGGCATGCTCGAAAATGCCCTGACCGCGTATTGAGGCAAAGCGTCGAACACGCTACTCCAGCACGGCCTAAATCTTTCAGTAGTTAACTCGCTCGCCGCAAGTCATGGACTTGCTACGAGCGAAATAACTGTCGGAAGATTTCCGCTGTGCTGTACTATACTGAAATTAGTTTGAAAATTAAACTTGGCTCTTGAAACGCATCAAGAGCCAAACTTTATTAGTTCGACAATGTCACATTCGCCCCCCAAGCCCCCAACGGGGGAAATTTCTGGCTTTGTTGGGGGGCTGGGGGGCTTTTCAGGATCAAATTATGGTATGTAACATTGTCGAGTCA
>CAZWZZ010000786.1:0-3571 GCA_964638395.1 uncultured Caldilineaceae bacterium | reverse complement strand
GCGATGCAAAATGCCCGCCTTTTTGAGGAGGCCCGCAACCAGGTTGGCCAACTGAAAGCCCTGACGGAAGTAGCCCAGGCTTTGAACCGGGCGCTCGACTTGAATGAAATTCTCAACCTGGTCCTCGATACGGTTTTTGATTTAATCAACTGTAGCCAGGGTTCGATCTGGTTGATCGATGCCGCCTCCAACACGGTTAAGATCGCCAACACTCAGAATATCCCGGAGTTTATGGTCAATCTGTTCAACGAAAGTGACATTACAACCGATATGGAGCCATTTGCTTCGATCATTGCCTCCGGCGACGTGACGGTTATCAAAAGTGATACGGCGGAGATGGAGACCATTGTCGAACAGGTGACGGCGTTTCCCGGTGATGTGACCTATGTCCCCTTAAAAACGGAAAACCGGGTCATCGGGATTCTGGCTCTGGAATATCTCTTTACCCACAAAAATACGCTGCAACTGGTCACGACCCTGGCCAACCTGGCCGCCATTGCCATCGACAATACCCAACTGGTCCAACGGCTCAATCAGTTCAATGAGGAATTAGAGCGACGGGTCAACCAGCGGACAGAGCAGTTGGCTCAAACCCTGGATGATCTGACCGAGGAGCGGGACCGGGTTGACACGCTCTATCAAATCACCCGCGAGCTATCGACCAGTTTCGATCTGGATCGGATTCTGTCTCAGGCGCTCTATCTTATCGAAAAGGCCGTGGGCGTCACCTTTGGCTCGATTTTGCTGTTAGACCGAAACACCGGTCAATTAATTCACCGGGCCGCCATTGGCCGCAAAAAGCCATTGGTCCGGGGTGGATATGAAACCGAATATAATATAGGCCACGGTTTAGCCGGTAAGGTCATTCAGCAACGGGAATTGCGGATCATTTCTGATTTGCACGAGGAGCCGGACTGGGTTCCCAAAGGGGAAGATTATGACCGCCATTCGGCTATCGTGGCCCCGCTGGTGTCCGGTGAAGAGGTGGTCGGGACACTACTGCTCTTCCATTCCGAAACCGACTACTTCACCGAAGGGCACGCCAAACTGGTCACGGCGGCAGGGACCCAGGTGGCCAATGCCATTAACAATGCCGAGCTATACCGGTTGATTACCGACCAGGCCAACCGGCTGGGGGTGATGCTCCGCACCCAGGCAGCCGAAGCTACCAAAAACGAGGCCATCCTGAAGGGCATTGCCGATGGTGTGTTGGTCCTCGATCCTGATCGCAGAATCGTTCTGCTCAATCCGAAGGCTGTCGAAATCCTAAACATTGATGGGGGCAGCCTGGAAAATGAGCCGTTATCCCACATTTTGGAACATTCCGTATCAGCAGACAGTGATGGATTTGTCCGGAAATTTTATCATCGCTTCTTAGAATCGCTAGAGTTAATCCGACTCGGCCAGGAGGCTGCCGAATTTCGGATCGAGTCGGACAGCAAAGCCGTTGTCGTGACCCTGACCCCCGTGGCTTTGGGGGCAGAGGAAATTCCAAGTATTGTCTCCGTCATCCGCGATATTAGCCGCGAAGCAGAGATTGACCGCATCCGTAACGAATTTATCTCGACGGTTTCTCACGAATTGCGGACACCGATGACCTCGATCAAGGGGTATGCCGATTTATTGATGTCCGGCGATAAGCAGGTGGGCGACCTTAATCCGACGCAACAACGTTTTGTAAAAGTTATTCAGTCTAATGCCAATCGACTGACCGACCTGGTCAATGATATTCTTGAAATCTCCCGGATCGAAACGGGGCGGGTCAAACTGGAACTTGAAACTTTGAATTTGGCTGATATTATTAATGAAGTGACGGTTATGTTTGAAGGTCAATTAGTCCGCAAATCCGTCAATCTGTCTGTGGCGTTGGCGGCAGATCTGCCACCGGTCTTTGCCGATAAAGCCAGACTGATGCAAATTCTGGTTAATCTCATCGGCAATGCCTGGCAATACACCTCTGAAGGGGGGGATGTGACCGTTCGGGCCAACGTTCTCAATGATGAATTTGTTCAGATTGATGTCATCGATACCGGGATCGGCATTGTTGAAAAAGACCTTGATTTTATCTTCGACCGCTTTTTCCGTTCGGAGCGAACCGAGGTGCAGGTCGTTGACGGCACCGGTTTGGGCTTGTCGATTACAAAAAGCTTCGTTGATATGCTCGGTGGAGAGATATGGGCCAAAAGTAAGCTGGATGCCGGTTCAACCTTCAGCTTTACGTTGCCCATTGCCGTCCCTTCTCAAATAGAGACTTAGGAGCAAGTAGGAACCTATGAGTGAACCTGTCATTTTAGTCGCTGAAGACGAACCGGATATCCGTGATCTGATCGTCTTTACGTTGCAAATCAAAGGGTTTCGAGTCTTCGACGCCCCGAACGGCGAAGAAGCCTTTAAGAAAGCCACCGAAATAAAACCGGATTTAATCTTGATGGATGTGCGGATGCCCAAAATGACCGGTTATGAAGCCTGTCAAGCCCTCAAGCAACAAGACAGTACCAAAGATATTCCGATCATCTTTCTGTCGGCCAAAGGTCAGGAGGCCGAAATAAGCGCCGGTCTGGAAATGGGCGCAGAGGATTATTTCCTAAAACCCTTTGCCCCGGACGAACTCTCGCAACGGGTCAATAAAGTTTTGACAAAATATGGCAAACTTTAATAGGAGTCGATTGCCCCCGGCCCTATCGACACACCGGATGACCCGTTATGAGCCAACAGTCGATTTTCTATCGCCACCCTGCTGCCAAATTCACCCTGTTTATCTTCTTGTCCCGGATTAAACGATGAGTGCAGTCGTTATTGATGGTGGTTTAGTTCATTATGAAGCGTTCGGACGTGGCTTGCCCGTCCTTTTTTTGCATGGCTGGCTCGGCTCGTGGCGATACTGGATGTCAACGATGGAGGCAATCTCCGACAAAAATCGGACCTATGCCGTAGATTTGTGGGGATTTGGCGACTCCGATAAATCTAAGGAACGGTACACGGTGGCCGACTACGTTGCTTTGGTCGATAAATTCATCGAAAACCGAGGGGTGGGGGAGGTTCCGGTGACGATCATTGGGCACGCCCTGGGGGCTGTGGTCGCCTTGGCCTACGTGGCTCAATACCCTGAGCGGGTTAACAAGCTGATGACCATCAGCTTGCCGATGCAGCCGGAGAACATTGACCGTAAGGTTTTCGAGAATAACAACTCGTCCGTCGTTTCCAAAATGATGTGGTGGCGGCAACAAACCCCACACAAAGAAGTGCAAAGCGAGATGGAAAAGACAGCAGCCGGTGCCATCACCGCCAGCCTGGCCTCGTTGAACCAGGTCGATCCTCACGAATTGATCCGACATATTGCCGAAAACGGGAAAGTGTTACTGGCCGTTTATGGCGAAAAAGATGATGTGGTTGATCCGATCCCCCTCCAAACGCTCGACAACCGCTGGCCGAATGTGCGCCCCATCGGCCTGTCGGAGTCGAAACATTTCCCCATGCTGGAAGAAGCCACCAAATTTCAGCGCCTTCTCAAAGATTTCCTCGAAGTGACCGATGACCTGACCACGCTCGAACTCAAAGAAGAGTGGAGACG
>CAZWZZ010000785.1:0-3582 GCA_964638395.1 uncultured Caldilineaceae bacterium | reverse complement strand
GCCACAGCCGCCGCCCTGGTGTTCTCAGGGTGGGGGTTAGAGACCCGGTTGGTGCTGCTAACACCGCCGGGTCTTGCTTTTGGGGGTGATTTGGTTTTTCGCCTTAAGACCTGCCAGGTTTCCGAAAGCATCGCCACTACAGCGATTTTTTCATTCGGCCCGATATGCTGGCCGCCTATACGTTTCAAAACCTGGTAAGTCTGGCTTGAATAGGTACGTTGGCCCCATTATAGACGGACGGGCGGTTTTGTCAAATTCGCAACACGATTCAGGGTGGATGGCGGTTTAGGGAGGTGCTACTCAGGCTGCTGCCGACGTAGCGAAACGGCTCGCTTCCGACGCCCCACAAAGGTGGGTAAGCTGGCGATGAACACGAAGAGGGCGATCAGCAGCAAACCTAAATGCCGCCAATGAAAGGCGGCACAAACCATCGAAATGGCCACCAGTTGACCGAGAGCGATAGCCAGTTGGGTGGCCCGTTTGTAGGAGAGAACCAGGGCCAACAAAGCCCGCACCATGCGCCCGCCATCCATCGGGAAGGTGGGGATGAGGTTGAAGGCAAACAGCATCACGTTGGCTATAAAGATGAAGAGCAAGCAGCCAATCAGCGGATTGTCCCCCAAAGACATATAGAGGAAGAGGGTGCGGGTCGTCGTCAGGGGGGTTACAAAAAAGCCCGTGAGCAACGTCGGGTCGATGAGGAACAGCAGACAGGCCGCGCCCAGAGCCAGCCCCAGATTGACCAGCGGCCCGGCGACGGCGATGAAAAACTCGTGCAGCGGCTTATCCGGCACGGCCTGAATTTGGGCCAGGCCGCCGATGGGCAGCAGGGTCACGTTTCTGACCATCACGTTCAAGCGGAGGGCCGTCAGAGCGTGCCCCAATTCGTGCAGGGCGACGCAGCCAAACAGCAGCAGTAAGATGACGACGATGAAGAACAGGGCCTCGATCTCGTGACCAGCCACGGTTCCCTGAAAAATCAGCCAGGGAATCATCAGGCTAAAGCTCCAATGGACGTAAAAATCGACCCCGGCCACCTGCGCCACCCGCCAAGCCCCTTTCACGCAGCGACCCCTAGCTTGGTTCCAGCTCAAATTTGAACTGCATCCCGTGTAACTTCCGATACAGCCCATTTTCATAACGCAATAAGTCAAAGTGGGTGCCCTGCTCAACGATCCGCCCGTGATCCAAGACGACGATCCAATCGGCATTGGTAATCGTACTGAGCCGGTGGGCGATGACAAACGTCGTCCGGGAGCGCATCAACCGCTCCAGCGCCTCTTGCACCAACAGCTCCGACTCGCTGTCGAGGGAAGAGGTGGCCTCATCCAGGATCAGGATACGCGGATTTTTGAGGATGGCCCGGGCAATAGCCACCCGCTGTCGTTGCCCGCCGCTCAATTTGATGCCCCGCTCCCCGACCAGGGTGTGGTAGCCATCACTCATTTTTTCGATGAATTGGTGAGCGTTGGCCGAACGGGCCGCCGCCTCGATCTCGGCTCTGGTGGCCTCCAACTTCCCATACCGGATGTTTTCATAAACGGTATCGGAGAAGATGGCCGGCTCCTGGGGGACGATGCCGATCTGTCGGCGCAGGCTGAGGCTGGTCACCTGCCGAATATCGTGGCCGTCGATGGTGATGCAGCCCCGGCTGACATCGTAGAAGCGAGGGATCAGATTGACCAGGGTGGTTTTACCGGCCCCGCTCGGCCCGACCAGGGCCACCACCTGCCCCGGTTCCGCCGTCAAGTTGATGCCTTTCAACAGATGGCTGTCGATCTCATAGTTGAAATCAACCGCCTCAAAATTCACCCGGCCAATAATCGTCGGCAGGGGATAGGCGTTCGGGGCGTCGGCGATGTCCGGCTGTAGATCGAGCAACTCAAACAGGCGTTGGGTGGCCCCCAGCGCCGATTGAAAGCGGCTGTAGAGGCCGGACACGGTGGCAATCGGCGTGGCCACCATCATCGTGTAGATCAAAAAGGCCACCAGCCCCCCCGGCGAGAGAAAGCCCTGAATCACCTGATAGCCGCCAAACCAGAGGGTAATGGTGATGGACATAAAGGCCATAAAGCCGATAATCGGGGCCAAAATGGCCGAGATTTTGACCCGGCGCATAGCCGCCGTAAAGGTTTCTTCGATCTTGGCGTTGAAGCGAGCGATTTCGTAGGCTTCGCGGGCAAAGGATTTGACGATGCGAATACCGCCGATGCTCTCCTCGACGACGGCGGAGGATTCGGCCAGGCGGTCCTGGACATCGGTCGCCGCCCGCCGAATTTTACGCCCCAAATAGACCATCGTCAGGGTGATGAGGGGGATACCGAGCAGAATGATGCTGGTCAAGCGCCAATCGAGCCAGAACAGGAAAAAGACGCCGCCCACCAGGGTCAAACTCTGCTGGAGGAGGCTGACCAGATCATCGGTGACCGCTGCTTGCAGGGTGGTTACGTCGTTGGTGACGCGGGACATAATTTCGCCGGTGCGCCGGTCGGCGAAGAAGCGGAGGGAGAGGGTGGTCAAATGTTCGTAAAGCTGCTGCCGCAGGTCGGCCACCACCCGCTCCCCGACGTAGCCGACGTTGTAGCGGTTGATGAAACTGAAAAAAGCCTGGACGAAGAAGATGAGGGTCAACAGAGCCGTTAAATTATTGAGGCGGCTTAGATCACGCTCCAAAAAAACGACATCGACCATGACCTGCACGACGAGCGGCATGACCAAACTTAACAGCGTGGCCATACTCAGGGCCAGAATGGCCAGAAACAGGCGACGCCGGTACGGTTTGACGTACCGCAACAACCGCCAGTAGTCCCGTAGTCGCTCGCGGGTGACGGGCTGGCGGTTTTTGTCTTTATCTTCTTTGTCTTCCATTTTGGACGAACGGTGGGGTCTAAACATAAATATCTCAACACGGAATGTCTGAGTCTGATGCCAGTGTAGCATGGTATGGGGCAGGGGGCAAGCAAATTTTCGGGAGACCACAGCCCCCTTCGATGTCATTGAGTTCGTAGCATCCCGAGTAGGTGAGCCTAGCGAAACCGTATCGAGGGGTGCGGCACAGCTCCGAATCGTTGTATCAGCCGCACCCCTCGATACGCGCTCCACTCCGTTCCGCGCTACTCGGGATGCTATCATCGCTTAACTTAATGACATTGCAGCCCCCTTCGATACGCTATCGCTACTCAGGATGCTCCCCTTCGATACGCTATCGCTACTCAGGATGCTGTGGTCTCCTGATTTTTACGGGAAATTTACAAAAATTTACGGCATGTTTACAGACAAATTCTGGACTTCATGTTACTATGTAGACAGTTAACAAAACCTGTTGTGTCAGAAGCCCTCCCAAACGTGGCTGCGCCCACAGCCGCTACAAGCAAAAGCCTCTTCTTAGAAGAAATCGGCCTGACTGACGCTGAAAAATCTTCCCAAAACATATTCCTGGACACAACAGGCTTCTCAGAGGGTTGGACCCCACCCCCCTTTGAGATAAAAAGAGTACTCGTCAACCTCCCAGACGAGTACTCTTTTTCTTTTAGGAGTTACGCAGTTGAGCGACAAACGCATCCTGAGTAGGCGGTAGCCGTA
>CAZWZZ010000784.1:0-3587 GCA_964638395.1 uncultured Caldilineaceae bacterium | reverse complement strand
TCATTTGTCATTGGTCAGTGGTCAGTTGCAAAGGACAAAGGACAACTGACCACTGACTCATCATCCAACTTTGGGATCATTTAAATCTTGGAACTGCCTTAATGAGCCTACGCCGCCACCCCCACCCTATCCAACAACGCCTGCATCTCCAGCGATTGGCCGCTATCGACGAGAATAGTCAGCCGGTCGCGGGGATCATTCTCGATGCGGGTGATGGTGGTCGTCTGGTCGGCATAGACGTGACCGGCGGCGGCCACCAAATCGGGCTGGACGGCGGTGAAACCGGCCTCGCTGTTCGGCAGGGCCAGACGGTCGTTGGACAGGTAATGGAACGCGCCCGCCTCCAGGCTGAGGCGGCCTGCCACGCGGGAGTCGGCCTCCAGCAGCGCCCCAAACTCAGCCGTAGCCCGCACCAAATCGAGCAGCCGCGCCTGATGGGTCAAGCCGCCACCCCGTTTGCGCTGGGCGAAGAGGCCGAAGCGTCCCCCGGCATAATCCATCGAGAAGTTGATCTCGTGGGTAATCAGCATAATGCCCGGCCCCTCCGGCACGTGCCGGTAATCGGCCACATCGAGCAGTACCCCGCTCAAACGCCTGAGCCGAATCCATTCGTGAAAAATGTCGATAAAAATCGCGTCATCTATCTCCGCGCCCGGTCGGGCGAAAAATTTGAGGGCAAAACGTTCGATAGTCATTGAGAACTCCTTATAATTTTGGATTAATCCAGTACTGACAGACGTATGGAAGAATGGAAGAATGGAAGGTTGGATGGTTGGATGGTTGGATGGTTGGTCGTTGGCTCATCCTTCCACCCTTCCACCTTCCAGCCTTCCACATCACTTCCCATTCCCCTTCACCTGCACCCGGCCCATCAACTCCCCAAAGGGATTGGCCGGGGCAGCAGCCCGCTGTTCCAGCAGGCGGGTGTTGCAGGCGTGAGCCGCTTCGATGAACAGCCCGGCCTCTTCGATGAGCCGCAGGGCGATGTCGAGGTTCTTAGGCTTGTCCCGATGCTCATACGCCTTGAACAGATAGCGGGCGAATTTGCCCTTGGCGTAGGGGTCGAAGAAAAGTTCGGTGTCGTAAAAACGCTTGCGAAACTCCTCAACGATGATGGCCGGGTCATCGGTGATATCGACATCCTGCACCTTGATCAGCGCCTGCGCCCCGCTAATCATCGCGTCGAGAGCCAGGTCGGCTGCTTGCTCGATACCCTCGCCGTTTTGGCTCTCTTCGAGGGCCACCTGAGCATCGAAATGCAGCCCCTCGGCGGTGGCGATGCCGAAGTCGGTCAGCGTGACCACCTCCCCGGCACACTCGCCCACGCCGATGTCGCCGATGGTGAACTCGCGGGCATCGGCCCAGTCGGCGTAGAAGGAGCGATCCACCTCATAGGCGGGCACGCTCAGGAAGGGCTTGAGCGAGGCTTTGACCGCCTTTTTGCCCAGCCGCCCGATAAAGGTGCGGAACTTCTCGCCCGGCTGCCGCTGCTGCATATACAGTTCCAGCAGATGATCGACGATTTCGGGGATGCGCTTCGAGGGAAACGCGCCGAAGGTTTGGCCGTAGTTGGCCGCGTTGTTGTCCCACTCGCCGCCCAGCACCAGTTGGAAATGGGGCACGCGGAAACCGTTGACATTCCGGCTGGAGCCGTAGAAGCCAATCTCGGCCACAGTGTGCTGGCCACAGGAGTTGAAGCAGCCGCTCACTTTGAGCCGAATATCCCGCACGGCCTCATCATATTGCAGCCCTTTGGTCGCCAGCCGCTTGCGTAACTCGGCGGCCAGACCCCGCGAACTGGCGATGCCCAATTTACAGGTATCGGTGCCGGGGCAGGCGGTCACATCGACGATGGACTCCGCGCCGGCCTGGTGCAGGTTGATCTCCCGCAGGGCCACGTACAGCGCCGGTAGGTCAGCCTCGTGAATCCAGCGCAGGACGATGTTCTGCTCGACGGTGGTGCGGACGGTGTCGTGGGTGAAGCGGCGGGCGATGTCGGCCAAGCCGCGCATCTGCTGCGAGGTCAGGTCGCCCAACGGCAGGGCCACGGTGACGGTGGCAAAGCCTGCCTGCCGCTGCTGATAGACGTTGGTCGATTGCCACTTCTCAAATTCCTCGCCCAAATCGAACGCCTCGCCGGAGGCCGGTTCGGGCAGAGCCGCCTCTTCGTAGGCGTGGATATTTTCGATCCACTCGGTCCAGCCGGGGTCATCCTCCAGAGCCTTACGCTCCTCCTTGACCAAGCGGCGGAACTCATCGATGCCCAATTTGCTGACCAGGAACTTGACGCGGGCTTTGTTGCGATTTTTCTTCTCGCCGTACCGGGCAAAAACACGGGAAATGGCCTGAGCCAGCGGCAGCAACTCCTCCTCCGGCACGAACTCATCAAACAGCTTGGCCAGATGAGGCACCGCCCCCAGGCCGCCGCCGACGTACATCTCGAAGCCCTTCTGTTCGACGCCATCGACGACCCGCGTTTTGGCGATCAACCCCAAATCGTGCATCGAGGTCAGGCCGCAAGGATGGTGGGCGCAGCCGGAAAAGGCAATCTTGAACTTCCGCCCAAAATCCTGCACATCCCGATGACCAAGCAGGTAAAAGGCCGTCTCCGCCGCGTAGCCGGTCACGTCAAACGTTTCATCCCGGCAGACCCCGGCCAGGGGGCAGGCGGTCACGTTTCTGACCGAGTTGCCACAGGCTTCGCGGGTGGTGATGCCGACCGCCGCCAGCCGTCGCTGCATATCGGGGGTGTCGTCGATAGCTACAAAATGAAGCTGAAAATCCTGGCGAGTGGTGACGTGCAGGATAGCGTCGGAATACTCCTCGGCCACATCGGCCAACACCTCCATCTGCTCGCTGTTGATGCCGCCAAAGGGGATTTTGATGCGCTGCATACCCGGCGCTTCCCATTTGGTGTCCGGCCCTTTGGTCAACTCGACGTTGGGGAAGGGGATGTCCTGTGACTTTTCCCCATCGTGGCGGCGACCGTTGTCGTACCGCTGGCCATACGCCCCCCGCCGCAGCCGTAGCTCGGCAAAAACCTTCTCCTCGACGATGCCCTGCTGCCGCAGGGCCATCTGGGTTTCAAACTCATCAATCTCCGCCGCCCAGGCCGGTTCGATTTTATCGGCCAGCGCCTCGCTCCAGCTCCGGGCTTGCTTCTTGCCATTCAACATTTTTGCCTCCTCGTTTTGAAAATAGTGGTCAGTGGTCATTAGCCGGAAATAAAAAAAGCCCACCGAGCGAACTCGATGGGCTATGTACACACGCAGATGTAGCTTAAGACAAAATTTTTCGCATCAACAACCTACCCGCCCCCGAGTTACCGGATTCCGGCCAAGACAACAGAAGCAAGCCTGACAACAGACATTGCCGGTCACTGCGTTGCTCTTGCATTCGGGCGCGCGTAAGGTGTTGATAATCACAATCGTTTAGATTTCTTCAAAATTTTTTGGACAGGCCAGAGGCACTGACTGAAATTAGGGCAGGAGTATAAGTGGATTTGGATAATTGTCAAATTTGGATTCACGATGCTGTATTGGATCATAGCCGCCCCAAACGAGGCGCACCCATCGCTTTGGCCCGGA
>CAZWZZ010000783.1:0-3591 GCA_964638395.1 uncultured Caldilineaceae bacterium | reverse complement strand
TAAACGGCCTTACCATACCAGGAAAAGGTTACAAGAATGTTAAATCATTGGCAAGCGTGGCCTGATCCGGTTCAATACTGAAATTAGTCTGAAAACATAACTTTTAACGGTAGCATCCTGAGTAAATCGAGGAACGAGATTGTATCGAAGGGTGCGGGGTGGCCCTGAGTGGTCGTTGGAGCCGCACCCTTCGATACGCCTCCGCTATGCTCCGGCTACTCAGGATGCTGGCACCTAAAAGTTACAATTTCATTCTGTTTTCAGTAAAGTAGTGTAGAGGTTTATGGCCTCGGCGGCTGTAAGATTTCTCACAGATTTTGGTCAGAACCGGCCATTCACACCGGATTCAAACCTTACTATGGTATAAAAAAGTAACTCGCACCGGTTAAAATCCTTAAACTACACACGGTATCAATTTTTCATGCGACACACTCTCACTTCCAGACTATTTTCCAGAGCCATCGACACCGTCCGCTGGTTGGTGGTTGTGATGGGGGTAGGGGGGCTGGCATTGATCCCACCCGCTACCCAGGCCAAGATCAACCAACTGACCAAGCCATCCATCGGTCAAGCGGCACCTTTTGCCGGAGGTTTAGAGATACCCCGGCGGGCCGTGGGCGATCCTTTGCCCCGTATCGTCTGTTCCGATGGCTACACGGCGGAAATCTATGCCGAAAACCTGAGCAGCCCGGATGGGCTGGCCTTCAGTCCCGGCGGCTTGCTGTATGTCGCCGAAGAGAGTGCCGGACGAGTGCGGCGCATCGAAGCGGATGGGAGTAAAACCACCATCGTCAGCGGTCTGGATAGTCCCGAAGGTATTGCCTTTGATGATGTTGGAAATTTGTACGTGGTCGAGGATGTTCAAAATGGACGACTGCTCAAGATAGCGCCGGATGGCAGCCAGACGGTGCTGGTCAGCGGCCTCGATGCCCCGGAAGGGGTTGTCTGGCGTTCCGATGGCACGATATTTTTTACGGTCTCGAATGTACAATTGGTCAGCGATATTCTTGATGTTAGAACTGAGGTGAAATCTATTGTTCCGCCTCACGCCCCCACAACGATTGATTACGCTTTATTCGCCTATAGTTTTGCCGGGATCACATCGGGGCCGGATGGCTCGCTGTATGTGACGAATGAAGCCTCCGGCACGGGCACGGATGATAGCGTCTTTAAGATTACCGGCGGATCACGCACCATCTTTGCCACCAATATGACCAGCCCTGAAGGGTTGCGATTTTCGGCCGGGGGCGGCTTTCCGCTGTATGTGGCTGAGGAAGACAGCGGCGACGGCTCAGGGCGCTTGCGTAAAGTATTGTCTGACGGCAGTCATTCCCCTTTTTGCACCGATTTTGAGACTATCGAGGATGTGATCGTTGATGAGGCCGGGCAGATTTACGTCAGCGAAGACTCGACTGGCCTCGTTATTCGCATCAGTGATGGTTCTGCACCCACGGCCACCCCCACACCGACTAACACAGTGACGCCGACTGCAACGGCCACCAACTCGCCAACGGCATCACCAACTAATCCGGTTTCGGCAACGGCCACAAAACTGTATCTACCCTTGATTGTCAAGGAACCGGCACAGTCTCGCTAATTTAATTCCTGGCTGAACAATCAATTTCTAACGAAAGTCTACCCTCAATACACCATCTCCCCCCGCACAAAGGCGGCGGTGCGAGCATCGCGGGGGGACTCAAAAAAGTCGGTGGTGGGAGCCACTTCGACCAGGTGGCCGTCGAGGAGGAGGACGGTGCGGTCGGCCAGCCGTTTGGCCTGGAAGATGTTGTGCGTCACCAGAATGATGGTCGTCCCGTAGCTCTGGTTGACCTCGGTGATGATTTCTTCGATGAGCTTGATGTTGTAGGGGTCGAGATTGGCCGTCGGCTCATCCAGGAGTAGCACGGTGGGCTTGATGACCAGGGCCCGGGCCAGGGCCACCCGTTGGGCCTCGCCGCCGCTCAATTTACGGGCCGAGGCATCAGCCAGATGGCTCAACCCGACCCGCTCTAGGGCCGCCTCGACGGCCTGTTTGACCGTCGGTCCCCCTTTGCCCCGCAGCTTGAGACCGTAGCCGATGTTGGCCGCCACGGAGCGGTTGAGCAGGACCGGCTTTTGAAAAACGGTCGTCACCTGGCGGCGCAGGTCGAGCGGGGGCAGCGTCCCGTTGAGGGTGCTATCCTCAAAAGTCAGATAGCCGGCCACCGGCTGTTCGAGGAAGTTGAGCAGCCGCAGCAGCGTGCTTTTGCCCGCCCCGCTGGGGCCGACAATCGCCAAAATTTCCCCGGCGTAAATATCGAGCCGCTCCACCTGCAAGACGGTGCGGTCGCCATAGGTTTGGGTTAAATTGTGGAGTGAGTAAAGGGGGTCGGTAGGCATTGTTAAGAAATCTCTTTCCCTTGTGAGCGAATCATCGCCAGGTTCACTAAAAATGATAGGAACAACAAAATTACGCCCAGAGCCATCGCCAGGTCAAAATTACCCTTGCGCGTTTCCAGCACGATGGCCGTGGTTAGAGTCCGGGTCTTGCCTTCGATGTTACCGCCGACGAGGATGACCGCCCCCACTTCGGAGATGATGGAGCCAAACCCGGCGATGATAGAGACGATGACACCGATGCGAGCCTCCATCAAAATGGCCAGGGTGGCCTGCCAATCGGTCGCCCCCAACGACACCAACTGCTGCCGCAGATTGGGATCGACGCCCATGACCGCGGCCATTGTAAAGCCGGCCACCAACGGAAAAGCGATAATCAGTTGGGCCACGATGATGGCCTGGGGCGTAAACAGCCAGCCCAGGCCGCCGATTGGTCCGCTGCGGGAGAGCAGCAGGTAGACAAAGAGGCCAATCACCACCGGCGGAAAGCCCATGCCGGTGTAGAGAATGGCCATCACCAATCGTCGCCCGACAAACCGCGTTAGCCCCAGAAAGGCCCCCAGCGGAATACCAATCAGCGTGCTGTAAACCAGGGCAAAGCCGGAGACGTACAGCGAAAACCAGATAACCTCATACAGGGCCGGGTCGAGGCTGATGATGAGGTAGAAGGCTTGTAGAAGTCCTTGGAGTAAATCGTTCATCGGTTTAGATTGGAGAGTAGAGATTGGGAGATTGGAGTTTTTGCTTCAGGTTCCTTAATCCCCCAATCCCCCAATCTCCTAATCCCTTATGCCCTCTCCTACTCAGTCGCGGCGTTCCATTCCGCCGAGTCGGGCACGAAGAGGGGCTGCCCAAATTCGTCGATGCCGAATTGGCTAATCATCTGCTGCGTTTCCACGGCGGTCAGCCAGTCGATGAAGGCCGCGGCCCCCTCGGCATTGACCGACGGATGCAGCTCAGGATTGACGGCAATCACGCCGTAGGGGTTGAACAGCCGGGAGTCCCCCTCGACCAGAATCTCCAGGTCGATGCCCTCCAGGGTGCGGGCCAGGAAGGTGGCCCGGTCGCTGAGGGTGTAGGCTTGCTGCTCATCGGCCACGGTCAGCGTGGCCCCCATGCCTTGCCCGACGGCCTGGTACCACGCCCCTTCCGGTTGGGTTGCGGCGGCTTCATCACTCTGGATGCTCTCCGCTTCGGCCAGGGGGGCGGAACTGG
>CAZWZZ010000782.1:0-3592 GCA_964638395.1 uncultured Caldilineaceae bacterium | reverse complement strand
AATAATTCTCCAACATCGACAGCAGCAGGCTCTTGCCGAAGCGCCGGGGGCGCAGAAACAGCAGTTGCGATCCCGCTTCTTCGATGAGCGGAATCCGATCCGTTCGATCTATGTAAAAGTAGTTTTGGGTGATGATTTTGTGAAAATCAGAAATGCCATAGGGAAATTTCATCTCTTGCCTCCACGATGACGGCTGTTTTTGGTAGGGCTACATTATTATACACCGAATCGTTGAAGCGTGTAAAACGTCTTGTTACCCGACAAATATATAGTAGCCTTGGTTATTGAAACAATTTTGTACCGAAATCACCCTCAAAAACTTCCGAAGTCTGGCCAAACCGACTTTTCCGACAAGCTCCTAGATGAAGACCAAACAGCCAGACCGACAATAGTAACAAACTCAGGGACAAAAACGACAGGCGCTCACTCCAGCGGCGGAGGGGTGTCGGCTCAAAACTGAGGTGGAGTTGGTACGCGCCCGGCGGCAGGGTAAATTCGATCAGGCCGTGGGGATTGTCGTAGGCGAGCGGCTGCTCCCGGCCATTGGCTCGCAGCGTCCAGCCGGGGTAGTAGAAAGTGTTGAGCCGGATGCGGGCCGTGGCGGTGATGGTTGCCTGTAGCTCATAGGTCATCGGGGAGAGTCGCTGGCCGGAGACGGTTCCCCGACCGCTGCGGAGCATGGCCAATGGGATCGCCGGGGCGGGGGGTGGCGTTTCGACCCAGATTGGCTCATACTCGCGGGCGGTGGTCACGGAAAGGTTGGCGGCGGCGATGGCGGCCGGGCTGTAAGCGGCTTCATCAACATCGAGGAAGGTGTCGGGCTGGGCCTTGGGCAATCCCCAGATCAACAAAACGCCAATCAGACCTGCCGCCAGCCAGCGGGCCAGACCGCTTTGGTCCGGCTTGAGCCACAGAAAGGGCACGCCTCCCAACAGGGCGCTACTGACGGCCACCAACGACAGAAACCGCCACGGAAATTCGAGATAGGGCAGCAGCGGCAGGTGGGGCCACAGAAATCGTGAGGCGGTCGAGGCCAGGAACAGGGCCGCGCCCGACAGGATCAGGGCAAACAGCAGCAGGGTTTTGGTCGTCAACGTCAGAGCGCGACGTTTGAACCAGACCGTCAACAGCGTCAGGCCGATGAGGAGCCAATGCACCGGCCCCACCCCGAAGCTCATCCCATCCGCCGGGCCAGGCCAGGAGAGACCGTACCCCCACGCCGAGGCCAAAAATTGGGCCGGGTAGACGAAATGATTGTCGTAGTTGAGATACCCGACCAACAGCCGCTCCGTCTGCACCCATTCCCGCTCTAGCAAGGCCGGCAGCCAGAAGAAAGCGGCCAGTCCCAGAGCCAGCCCCCCAAACCAGCCCCCCCGTCCGCCGACGAGGGCCATCCGCCGCCAGCCTGCGTGTCGTACCGCCCCCATCAGCATCACCACCAGCCCGCTCAGAAAGGGATAGGTGATGAGAGCAACCGGGTTGCTGCTGAGGAGGATGAGGGCCGCCGCCGGGCTGCCGATCAGCAGAAAATGGGCACGACCGGTGCGGGTAAAATGAACCAAGCCCCACACGGCCCAGGGAATGAAGGCAAAGGCGGCAAAATCGGCCAGGGCGTGCCGGACGTAGAGCGTGACCAGCAGATACGGGGCGAAGAGATACGCCGCCGCCGTCACCAGCCCGCCGTGACGCCCAAACAGCCCGGCAGCCAGGGTGTACATTCCCAACCCGGCCAGGAGCAATAAGGCAAAAATGGCTAAATTTTGGGCAGCGATGAAGCTGAAGCCGAGCGCCCGAAAGAGGGCGGCGATGTAGTAGAAAAGTGGCGGGTTGAAGTTGAAAAAGGGTTGGCCATAGCCACCGCTCAGGTTCGCGGCCCAGCGGGGGAAGAGATGGCCCGCCCGCAAGCCTTCGTAAAATTCGACGGCCCGGGGTAGATATTCCAAAGCATCGTGACCGCTCATTATCTTGAATTGGAAGAGGGGGAGAGCGGCCAGCAGGGTCAGCGCCCCCACCAGGCCGAGATAGGGCAGATGGGGGGCCAGCCGCCGATAGAGGGCCACGGCCCAGGCCGGCGGGGATAGGTTGGCCCGCGTGAGAACCGGTCTGAGTCGGGCCGGGACAGGGTTGAACTTTTCCAGAGCGGCTGCCAGTAGCAGCGTGATGAGGCCGATTACTATCAAGACGTTGCGCCAGGGTCGGGGCCGGTAGGTCAGATCAACCTGGTGGGAACCGTCGTTCAGGGGGAGGCCCAGGTAGCCGGGCATAACCATCAGCGGCTCGACTAGGTGGCCATCAACGGTGACCTGCCAGTTGGGGTGATAGGCGGTTTTCAGCAGTAACGTACTGGGCTGCGTGACCTCAACCTGGGCCTGATAGGTTCCATCGCCGCTACTTTGGGCGATAATCCGCCCCCGGTCGAGCCGGTCGAGCGGCGGAAATTGGGCTAAGAGGGGAGCGGCCTGGCTCAGAGGCAATCGGGGCAACGGGCGGTCGAGCGAGCCGGAGAGAAGCACAGCCGGATGCTGTTGGGCGGGCAGGAGGGGGCTGGTCAGCCAGGCCGAGGTCGCCGGATAAACGTCAGATCGAACGCCCTCGAAGGCGATGGTCGTGCCGACCAGATCGAAATAGCCGCTGGTTTCGACCGCGTAGAGGTGATGGCGGCCAAACGTGTGCAACAATTTGACGAAGGCCGGAAATGTCCGCTCCGCCGGGGCGACGACGTAGCGGATGTTGAAGAGGTCGTAATGGGCCGCGTGTTGGTCATCGAACAAGACCTGCACATCGGCGTTGGGGGAGAGGGCGTGGTACAGGTAGCCGACGACGTCCAGGTTGGCGCTGGTCAGCAAGGCATACAACGGCACCGCCCCCACCCGGTAGTCGTCGCCCCAATTGCCGCCCCGCCCGGCGTAGACCCGGCCCGGCGGCAACGCTTGTAACGTTTCCACCAGGGCCGCGAGGTCCTCAGCTTCGGCCTTGAACGCCGTCTGACTATCCATCATCCACCGAGCGTTCTCGACGAGATAGCCGTGCCGCTCACGGTAAACAGGGTAAAGTAGCAGCACGGTGAGGAGAATGGCTCCAATTCCATATAGAATGGGTAGAAAGCGTATTTGCTGTCCGTTGTTCGTCGTCCGTTGTCCGTTGTCTATCGTTTGACGCCAGAGGCTTTGCCACAGCCAACTCAGGCCGATGCCCATCAACATCAGCCCGCCCAGATGAACCCCGGCAATGAACCGGTGCAGGTGCAAATCGGCGCTGAAAGGGAGCAGATTGAGCAGTACCCCCCAGGTGAGGCGGCCAAAGTAGAGCAGAAGCCACAGCCCGGTGATTATCAGCGGCAGACGATACCGGTCGTCCCGCCAGCGGCGCAGGCAGAGGATCACGCCCAGCCCGGCCAGCAGGGTCAGGCTGGGGAAGCGGCCAAAATCGAACAGATCACCCTGAACCAGCCTGCTCAACACCCAAGTGTGGCCGTAGGAATCATACTTTTCCGTGGCCTCCCAGATGCTGCGGTTCATATAGGGCCGGTCTAGCCAGAAGGGGAGCCAGAAGTAGGCCGTTGCTATGGCGGTCAGGGTCAGCAGGAGCAGCA
>CAZWZZ010000781.1:0-3611 GCA_964638395.1 uncultured Caldilineaceae bacterium | reverse complement strand
TTTTCCGCAAGGCTTTTTGACAGAGCGGGATATAAAAATCATCCTGGCCGTCTTCGTGCCGCCGGTGGCTGTGTTTATGCATCTCGGCCTGGGATGGCATTTCCTCCTCAACCTCTTCCTGACCCTGTCCGGCTATGTCCTGGGCTTGATCCACGCCATTTGGGTTGTCAACAAACGATGAGTCAACCTTTGCCCCTCGGCTCAGTTGATATACAATGTTAACCTATGCGTATTCTAATCATCAACTACGAATTTCCACCGATTGGCGCGGGTGGGGGCAAAGCCAGCCAGAAAATAGCCGCCAGTCTCGTTGAGATGGGCCATACGGTGCGGGTCATAACCAGCCGCCCGACCCAGCCCTACACCTTGTTGGGAAATATCGCCCTGCTGGTCGGGTTGGGCTTCTGGCTCTACCTGGCTTATGCGAAATTTGCCTTCAACGAGGATTTGAGTGACCATGGGTTTACCATCTTGGGGGCGGTCTTGTTACTATCCGGCTTCATTCTGCGTCACACCGGCCTGACCTGGGAGTTGACCAACCCCATTCGCGGCCTGAAATCGCTCGAATTTATCGACGGAGTCGAGGTCCGCCGGGTGGCGGTGTTGCGCCAGCGCCAGGATTACTGCTCGACCTTTGAGATGGGCACCTTTTTGTTGAGCGGGCTGGCGGCCAGTTTGTGGCAAGTCCCCACCTTCAAACCGGAGGTCATCCACATCTTCTTCGGCATCCCCGATGGGCCGATTGGCTGGACGCTCAAACGGGTTTACGGCTTGCCCTATTTGATCTCCCTGCGCGGGGCCGATGTCCCCTCAGACGAGGTCAAACGTTTTGCCAAACAGTACAAACTCCTGCGCCCTTTCATCCGCTGGCTGTGGCACGATGCCGATGCGTTGGTCGCCGTTTCCAACGGGTTGCGGGCGTATGCCTATGAAACGACCCCGGAGTTACCGATTGATGTCATTTCCAACGCCATCGAGCTATCGACCTTCACCCCCCGCCGGCGGCGCAGCCAGAACGGGACCGGTCGGGTAAAGCTGCTCTTTGTCGGGCGGCTGAACGCTTTCAAAAATGTGGAGCGGTTGATCGAGGCGGTGGCCCGGCTCAAACAGCAGGGCATCGACAACATCGAGCTGCAACTGGTCGGGGATGGAGAGCGCCGGGCCAATCTGGAGCGGCTGGCCGTCGAGCGTGGCTTGACCAAAGAGGTGCGCTTTTTTGGCTGGGTCGAGCGGGACAAAATCGTCGATTATTATCGCCAGGCTGATCTATTTGTGACAGCCACCACCTGGGAGGGGATGCCGAACACCGTTCTGGAAGGGATGGCCTGTGGTCTGCCGGTCGTGGCCACCCGCGCTTCCGGCCTGGATGAGCTGGTGCGGAACGGCACCAACGGCTATCTGGTGGACATCGACGACTCGGAGGGATTGACGAAGCGACTGGCGGAGCTGATCGACAACCCGTATGAACGCCAACGGATGGGCAAAGAGAGCCGCAAAATTGCCGAGCAGGAATTTGCCTGGGATTACATCGCCCAACAATATGTCGAGATCTATGAACGAATCACTCAAAATTCCACCTCAAACTGAAGAGATACCAGACCGGCGTCCGGTTCAGCTTCGCTTTCAAGAGGATTTTACGAATCTCTCAGCCGAACGACAGGCCGCTGCCATAAACGCCGTGGCCGGGTTGTTGGGGGTTGCCCCGGAGTTGTTCAGGAACGGCCCCTGGCCCGACCGCCTGCGCGAGTTGGATGCCTTGTTGCCGGATCAGGCTGTCGAGCAACTGCATACGCTTTTGCGAACCAACAGCGGCCCCCTCCGAATGTTGGGCGTCGAGCGGGTCATGCTCCAGCGAATGTCCGGTGAAATGCAGCATTGGACCAACACCGGCGGGCGTTTTGATCTCAAAGCCACCTCGCCCCCCGCCGACGATGCGTTCGAGTCCCCGAACGGCCCGTTATCTTCTTTCGAGTTCGAGGCCGTGCCCCGCATCTGGCTCTTTCATCTCATCTACTTTCTTGTGACCGGCGTTCTGTCCCTCAGCGTGGTTCAATATTCGACGGGGGTGGCCATCTCGCTGCTGTTGATGACCCTGGCTTGTACCGCAGGGATGATTCTGGCCGGGTTCAAGCGGCTGCTGGCTACCCACATCCTGGCCATCGCCGTCGGCCTCATCGCCCCGGTTATCGTCTTTGGCCGGTTGGGGCCGTTGTCCACATCGCTCCTATTTACCGGCCTGGTAGCGGGCATCTTTCTCGTCCGCCGCTTCATCCTGTAGCGTCCTTAATCAGTAACCTCAGTACATCCAAATTTTATGCTCGGAGGAGGTTTGTAACCGGCTTGGAGCGCAGGAAATTGAATCTTACTGGGCCTCCCTCAAATACCCCACCAACTCCTCCACAGCCACAATCTCCCGGTCCGCCTCGCGGCGGCGCTTGACCTCGACGCCGCCATTCTTGAGGCTGCGGCTGCTGATCGTTACTCGCCAGGGCAGGCCGATCAAATCGGCATCGGCAAATTTGACGCCGGGGCTTTCCTTGCGATCATCGAACAACACATCAAACCCGGCCTCTTGCAACGTTTGATAAAGCGCCTCAGCCTGTTGACCGATGTCGTCATCCACCTTCTTGGCCAACGAAACGATATGCACATCGAACGGAGCCAGCGAGGCCGGCCAGATGATGCCGTCGTCATCGTGATGCTGCTCGACCACGGCGGCCATCAAGCGCCCCACGCCGATGCCATAGCTACCCATCACCGGCGTCCGGGCCTTGCCGTTCTCATCCAGATAGGTGATGTTCATCGCGTCGGTATATTTACGGCCCAGCTTGAAACAGTGGCCGACCTCGATACCCCGATGTAGCTCAAACGTGGCCTCGCTGCCGACACATTGATCGCCGTCCTGAGCCAGGGCCACATCGGCCACGATGTCCGGCTCATAATCCCGCCCGGCGTTGGTATTTTTGAAGTGGTACTCCGTTTTGTTGGCCCCGCTGACCAGGTTGGGGAAGTTGACCGCCGAGTCGTCGGCCACGATGATGATTTTGCGCCCACTGCCCAGATTTTTCTTCAGACCAATCGGCGTCCCGTAGCCGGGCACGGCCCCGACCGCCTCGATCTCCTCTTCGGTGGCCGGGCGGAAGGGCACGCCGCCGAGAGCGTTGCTCAACTTGACCTCGTTGACCGGCAAATCGCCCCGGATGACAACGAAGATGAAATCTTTCGTCTCGTTTTCGGCAATGTAGAAGACCGCCTTGACCGTCCGCGTCTGGGGCACGCCCAGAAAGTCGGCCACCTGAGCGATGGTCTTGCAGTCCGGCGTGTAAACCTCCTCGATCTCCAGCGGCTCCTCCTGCGGCGGCGTGCCTTTGTCAAACTCGGCCCGCTCGGCGTTGGCCGCATACGCTCCGTCGCTGCTGATGAACACGGTATCCTCGCCACTCTCGCTGAGGACCATAAATTCGTGGGAGGCACTGCCGCCCATCATCCCGGAGTCGGCCTCCACTTCGACCGTCTCCAACTCGCAGGTGGTGTAAATGTTGCGATAGGCTTGTAGCATACCGGGATAAAAGCGGTCGATGTCGGCCTGATCGGTGTGGACAGAGTAGGCA
>CAZWZZ010000780.1:0-3620 GCA_964638395.1 uncultured Caldilineaceae bacterium | reverse complement strand
GGGAGGCTGCTGAATAGTTACCAGTATTGTATCTAAACCCCCTCCCGGCGCAGCGTCGCCGCCAGATCGGGCTGGTTGGAGACGAAGCGGTACAGTTCGTTGATGTCCCGGCTGGTGAGGAGCCCCAAAAACAGCTCCCCCTCGACAACAGGCAGGGCATCCACCTGAGCTTCGGCCATCCGCTGCTGCACCGCAAAGATCTCCTCGTGGGGAGAAACCGGGCTGACGTCGGTGACCATCACGCCGGCCACGGCCGTGTCCGGCCCCTGTTGGTTGAGTGTCTCCAGCAGCCGCGACTGGGTCAGCAGGCCGATGAAGCGCCCCGCCTGGCAGATTGGGAAATCGGCCTGGAAGCTGCTCAGGGTGATGTCCACCGCCTCCTGCAAGGTTGACTCAGGGGCCAGAATGTGCGCCTCCCGGGAGTAGGCTTGGGCGACGGTCAGGTTCCGCAAGGCGTGCCGAATCTGAACCGCCTCAGCCTCCTGGCCCGCGCCGAAATAGATGAAGATGGCGATCAATATAATGAAAAAACCACCCCCCAAAAAGCCCCACAGACCAAACAGCAGAGCCAGATTTTGGCCGATGCTGACGGCGACGCGGGTGGCCGTCACATAATTCATCTGGGTGGCCAGCAGCGCCCGCAACACCCGCCCGCCATCCATCGGAAAGGCGGGGATAAGATTGAAAATGCCCAGAAAAAGGTTGGAAACGAAGACATAAATAAACATCGAACTGAGGCTGAGGCTGGCCATGTTCGCCAGCATCGCCTCCAGATCGAAAGGATTGCCGATGGTCACCCCCGCCCCGATAGCCACCAGAAACAACAGCCCGGCCAGCAGGAAATTGACCAGCGGCCCGGCAATGGCGATCACGAACTCTTTGCGCGGCGCCTCCGGGATCGTGGCCAGCCGGGCCACCCCGCCGATCGGCAGCAGCACAATCTCCTTGACCGGCACGCCGTAAAATTGGGCGGCGAAGCTATGCCCCAATTCATGCAGGATGACGATGACAAAGAGCAGCATAAAAACGACAACCCCAAACAGCGCCCCGGCCAGGCCCTGTTCGTTGAGCAGGCCAAACTGAATCGCCCCCCAGATCAAAATCAGAGGAAAGGTGATATGCACCCGGATCATAATGCCCCGGATGCTGAACAGTGGAAATGAGCCGCCCATAAACGCCTCCTTGATCCTGGCCGCTTATCATTCGGCTCAATTATAAGGCCGGGCCTCTGTGAAATCAAGAGCCAGTCGCTCCCAATGGCGATGAAGCCCAGGATGGGGCAGGTTGCCGCCCCCCATACCGGCGCTCACCTGCTGCCATCCGGCTCAGGCCCGCCTCATCAAGTTGCTTTCTGAAATCTGTAGGCGCTGCTCCCCCTGCCTGCATTACCGGCCCAGACAATCCACAAACCCCGGCCCCCCGCCGGGATAGGCGCATTGATCCACCACAGCGCCAGCCCCGTTCCGCAGCGTGGCTGTGTCGCCGTCTTGATTATTCCAAACGGCGCTGCGCCCCCAATACAGGTTGCTCCCGTCATCGCTGCCGCTTCCCGTCCAAACCCGCACCGTGGCGTCGGCGTTTAGGGTGAAGGCGGGAAAGGTAAATGTCTTATCCGTTTCATCTTGAAGCGTCCAATCGGTCATAACCACCGCGCCTCCAAAATTTTTGATTTCGACATACTCCCCCACATCATCATCCCCGTCAGGATTATATTCGATGTGGATGATTTTGACATCGACCGGTCCCGGCTCACCCGTCGGATCGGGTTCGGGAGTCGCGCCGCTCCGGCTGACATAGGGCAGATAAAGCGTGGCCACCGGGGTAAAGGTGATCTGGGCCATCGCCCGCAATTGATGGGACATCAGCGGTGCTGAGGGGGCGGACAGGCTGTCCAGGCTGTCCTGGTCGGCAGCCGCAACCGACCAACTGGGCCAAAGAGTCATTGTCAACAACACAAAAAACATTCCTAACGCAAGGGCAAATCTAAAGAAAATTTTCACAGTCTCCTCCTGACATAGTGGATAGTAACTACTCAGCCACTATGTCATTTCGAGGCTGAAAGCCGAGAGATCTCCCCGGAGGGATCGTTGTCAACAGCGTTTTGGGCAGATTTCTCGCTCCTTTGTCGCTCGAAATGACATGCCTGAGCAGTTACCGTGGATATTAGGATGTTAACAGCGCTAAATTTTAACATTGAGAGACTTACATATCTCAGTAGCGTTCAAAAGGCAGGCCACAATTTTCGTAAAATGGGAGTTAATAGTAACATAAGGGGCAGAAGCCGGGTTCGGGTGGGCCGTTGGGGCCACTCCGGGGAAAAAGCGGGGGGGCCGGGACGTATCCACCGGGCGACGGCTTGAAGACACGTTAAGTACGACCCACCTGTTTACTAAATAACTTAATAAGGAGAGACATCTATGAGTAACAGTGTCAAAGTTGCGGTTACCGGTGCGGCCGGACAAATTGGGTATGCCCTGCTGTTCCGTCTGGCGTCAGGCCAGGCCTTTGGGCCGGACACCAAAGTGGTTCTCAGCCTGTTGGAGATCACGCCGATGTTAAAGGCGGTGGAGGGGGTAGTCATGGAGTTGGATGATTGCGCCTTTCCCCTGTTGGAGGATGTCATCATCACCGATGATGCGAATGTGGCCTTTGATGGGGTCAACTGGGCCTTGCTGGTGGGGGCCAAGCCCCGGGGCAAAGGCATGGAGCGGGGCGACCTGATTCGGGAGAATGGACCGATTTTTGTGGGGCAGGGCCAGGCCCTGGCCAAAGGGGCGGCTGATCTGCGGGTGCTGGTGGTGGGCAACCCGGCCAACACCAACGCCTTGATCGCGGCCAACAATGCCGACGGCGTGCCGAACGAGCGGTTTGCGGCCATGACCCGGCTGGACCAGAACCGGGCCTACGCCCAGTTGTCGGCCAAAGCGGGCGTGCCCGTGACCGAGGTCAGCAATGTGACCATCTGGGGTAACCACAGCGCCACCCAATACCCGGACGCCGAGAACGCCAAGATTGGCGGCAAGCCGGTTTATGATGTCATCAGCGATCAGGATTGGTTGAAGGGGGAGTTTATCAGCAAGGTCCAGAAGCGGGGGGCGGAAGTGATCGCCGCCCGGGGCCACTCTTCGGCAGCGTCGGCGGCCAACGGGGCCATCGACCACGTGCGGAGTATGGTCACCCCAACGCCGGCGGGTGAATGGTTCTCGGCGGCTATCCCCTCCGACGGCAGCTATGGCATCGACGAGGGGCTGTTCTGCTCCGTCCCGCTGACCAGCGACGGCACCGACTGGAGCGTGGTCGAGGGGCTGTCGATGAGCGACTGGGCCAAGGGCAAGCTGGAAACCTCCCTGGCCGAGCTGCGGGATGAGAAGGCGGTCGTGGCCGACCTGCTGAAGTAATGCGGTTGCCCTAAAAACGACGATCTCATAGCGGGGATTAGGAGATTTGGGGATTTTATCTAAAAATTTATCCCCTCATCCCCAAATCCCCGCGAAAAACGTTCGTTTGGGGAGGCTGCTGAACAGACGATCTCATAGCGGGGATTAGGAGATTTGGGGATTTTATCTAAGGCAGTTCCAAGATTTAAATGATCCCAAAGTTGGATGATGAGTCAGTGGTCA
>CAZWZZ010000779.1:0-3625 GCA_964638395.1 uncultured Caldilineaceae bacterium | reverse complement strand
GACAAACTCAAGTTGTCCTCAACAATCCGGGGGTCATGTAGGACAAACTTAAGTTTGTCCTACAAAAACTCTATTGTTTGAGTAGATACTTTCTGCCCTAATCCCGGCCACTATCCAGCAGGATCGTCCGTTCGTTTAGCGGCTGCACGGGGCGGTTGTTGAATTCAAAAATATCTTCAAAGGCGGCAATCTGGGCCGCGGATAGTTCAATCGGCGTGGTCAACACGATCCACTTGACCCCTTCGGTGCAGGGGGGCGTGGTCAACGAGCCGTTGTAGCGGTAGGAGGTTTGCTTCTCCGGCAGCAGGTCGGCCACGTTGAACACCCCGGCGGGCATCATCGTGCCGCCACTCTCGGTCGGCATATTCTCCCAAACGGGAGCGATGGCCCCATTTTCCAACCCCTCCCGGATCATCACCCCGACGATGGCTATTTCATCGTCGGCATTTTTGTGAACCAGGTGCATCTCCATCTCGAACGGCTTACCGCCGATGGTATGCTCGCTAGGGGTGTGGAAATGGAGCTGCCTTAGCTCGTAGGTTTGCCCATCCAGCTCAATCCAGCTACCGGCTTCGTAATCGACCTGGATGGTGTGGCCGGTGTTGAGGATGTCCAACGCCGAGGGTTGGTAATTGAAGGTGATGTCCGCCAGATCGCTCATAACGATAGCGGCGATGTCAACCGGCGATTGGGTCTGGCCGGTGGCGCATCGTTCGTAGGCCGGGTCTAACGTGCCCCAGGCGTCCGGGCCGCTCTCCCCCTCGTAACTCCAGGGGGTGGCTTCGTGGCTTTCTTCGGCAGCGGGCGCTTCAGCAGGCGCTTCCATCTCGGCGGCGGACTCACGCTTTTCAGCTACGGCCGCGGCCATCTGCTCCTCATCCATCTTGACCACCGATACCTCGCTCCGGGCGACGTCGTCGCCGGCGGCATCGACGATGCACAATTTCCAGCCCGGCTCGATCACATCGGGATCGACGATCTGGGCGAAGGAGTCATCGACAAAGTTTTTCTGGTTGGTGGCCTGGACGATGGTTGGGTATTGGAAAATATCACCGAAAAAATGACCGGCCAACTTCGACAGCCAGTCTCCCTCGACCACGGTATATTCGACGGCGCAGACCACATCCACCGCTTCGTCAAACGATCCCCCCGCTTGCGGAGGTGGCGCTTGCCCATCCTGAGCGATCCGCTCCTGGTAGATGACGACGTTATCGGATAACCGGCCTCGCTCGACCCATTGGCCGGTATCGAGCGGCGCGTCGATGGCCGCCGAGGTCGAACCGGCCAGCAGCGCGACGACAATGCCGCCCAGGATGACCCCCAGGCTCAACCATTGCACGGCTAAGACGGCCCGGTGTCGTTCCCGGCCCGGGGACCGGCGGCGGTTATAAATTTTTTTGAGTTGGCGTTGTATGTTCATTGGTGTCACTCCTTCCGATCTTCTTCAACACGTCCGGCCACCCGCTCCACCAGGTGGGCATAATCGACCGCGCCCGCACTCTTGGGCGCATATTCATAGATGCTCAACTGGTGGCTGGGCGCTTCCGACAGCCTGACATTGTTGCGGATCGGGTCGCTCACTTTGTCGCCAAAGTACCGGTGCAGGGTGCTGATGATCTCCCGATCTTTGCGAAAGCGGCTATAGTAGAAGGTCGGGACCACCAGCGACAACCGGAGTTGATGCCCGGCGATGCGACCAATGTTTTTGAGCGTCTGAATGACCTGGCGGGTGCCGACCAGGGCCAGGTAGTTCATTGCCACCGGCACAATCAGCTCCCGGGTGTAGAGCAGGCTGCTCTCGCCCAACAGGTTGATCGAAGGTGAGTAATCAATGAAGATATACTCATAATCGCCATTCAACCCGTTTAACCGTGTTGACAACACCTCACGAGCGGTCTGCCGATCCCCCAGCCGCCACAGCATCCCTTCCGCCTCCAACAAGCCGGCGTCGCCGGCGATCAAATCCAAATTCTGGCGAATGGGGGTGACACAGCTCTGGAGATCGACATCATTCAGCAGCAGGTCGGCCAGGGAGTAGTCATAATCGAGGCCGAAGTAGGTGGCGATGCTCCCCTGCGCGTCGATGTCGATACACAACACCCGCGAGCCACGCATGGCCAGCCCGACGGCCAGGTTGACGACGGTGGTGGTCTTACCCGTCCCCCCTTTATGATTTAAGACTCCGATAATTCTGCTCATTTTTTCAATCCAGCGGGGTTAGGGACAGACCGACAAGGTTTTGGACCTACAGACCGACAAGGTTTCAAAAACCTTGCAGGTCATCTGATTTGGACCTACAGACCGACAAGGTTTCAAAAACCTTGCAGGTCATCTGATTAAAAACCTTGCAGGTCGTCTGGTTAAAAACCTTGCAGGTCGTCCCGTCACAACCCCTAATTCACAAATTTGCTCACATTATCCAGAAATTCAGTTTCCTCGAACGGCTTGGTCATATACTCATCAGCCCCCTGTTTGAGACCCCAGAAACGGTCGGTGTCCTGGCTCTTGCTGCTGAGCATCAGGATTTTGATATCCTTGGTGTCCGGGGTGGTCTTCAATTGGCGGCAGACCTGGAAGCCATTCTTCTTGGGCAGGATGATGTCCAGGACGATCAAATCGGGCTGCTCGGCCTGGGCTTTTTCCAGCGCCTCTTCACCATCGACAGCCGTAATCAAATCGTACCCTTTGTCCTTCAACGAGGACATAATCAGGTTCATTTCCGTCGGACTATCATCAACAACTAAAATTTTCTTTGCCATTTTGTTCTCCTGTAAAAATTGATTACTTCTTGAACTTGATATTTTCAATCACCTGGGTGGGGTAGCGACCAGGCAACTCGGATTGAGGCTGGTTTTGCAAACAAACGTCCCTCCGAATTGCCTCACCCCTACCAATCATGTCACATTCGCCCCCCTGGCCCCCCAGCGGGGGGAATTTCTGGCTTCGCCCCCCCTTTGGGGGGCTGGGGGGAGCTTTTCAGGATCAGATTATGTGAATGTGACAGCGTAAACATAGTTACCTAGAATTTGATCTCTGTCAGGTCTCTTTTTAGCTCGGCTAAAAAGATTTCACACGTATCGTGCCATTGACCGGCCACCGTCGAAGAGCGGAAACAGCCCACCAGATAGGCGAAGTAGGCTTCCAACAGAGCCAGCAGCCCTTCGCCTAGCTCGCCGAATGTCTGTTGTCGTTCGGCGGCGCTCCCACTCCAATTGTTATACAACTGCTCGGCAATTTCGGTCGAAAGATAATTATTATGGGTCCGTAGCACCTTTGCTGCCGGGAACGCATCACCAATGTGGATCAGAACACTCTCCAGATAACCGGGCGTACCCGCATCACCGGGCAAGGTTTCCGCAAAGACAATCAGCTCGTGGGCAACATCCCGCAAAAGACGGAGGGCCAGCGTCGGCTGTCGTTGCGTTTTCTTTTCGGCCAGCCGGTCCCGAACTTGTTCAATTCGGGATAACACCAGGATCGCGTCCTGCTCAAGTTGGTTATCCTCTTCGATGTCCTGGGGCGAAAGCTCCTGTTTGGCTTCGATCTCTTCGATAGCCCGGCCCACAATCTGCTCATCGATCATCCGCATCCCTTCCATCAACAGATGGTTCCAGGGGGCGTTGAT
>CAZWZZ010000778.1:0-3631 GCA_964638395.1 uncultured Caldilineaceae bacterium | reverse complement strand
CTAGAGTTATGGATAATGATGAATCAGACTGCTGAAATTGTAAACAAACGCTGGACACAGGCCGCCCACAACCGGCAGGCCACGGCCCTCGCCCATCCCAACATCGCCTTTATCAAATATTGGGGCAATCAAGATAACGACTTGCGGCTACCGGCCAACCCCTCGCTGTCGATGAACCTGGGCGATTTGTGGACCCAAACGACCGTCACCTTTGACGAAGGGCTCGCGGCGGATGAATTGGTCATCAATGAAGAAGCGGTTGGCGGCCCGGCCTTGCAGCGGGTCGTGGCCTTTCTCGATGTGGTGCGGCAGTGGGCCGGTTTGCGGCCGGCGGCCCGCATCGACTCAAGCAGCAATTTCCCCATCGGCTCCGGGATTGCCTCCTCGGCGGCGGCCTTTGCAGCCCTGGCTGTGGCGGCGGCGGCGGCGGCAGGTTTACCGAACGACCAGGCCCGGCTCTCCCGGCTGGCCCGGCGCGGGTCGGGGTCGGCCAGCCGCTCAGTACCGGGTGGCTTTTGTCTGTGGGAGACCGGCAGCGACGAGACCTCCTTCGCCCGCAGCCTGGCCCCGGCGGGGCATTGGGATGTGCGGGATGTGGTGGTCGTCGTCAGCCAGAGCCACAAGGCGGTCGGCTCGACGGGGGGGCACAAGGTGGCTCCCACCAGCTCCCTGCAAGCGGCCCGCATCGAGGGAGCGACGGCTCGGCTGGCAGCCTGTCGAGCAGCCGTTTTAACTCGTGATCTGGCCCGGCTAGGGCCGGTCATCGAGGAGGATGCGGTCATTATGCACGCGGTGATGATGTCCGGCCGGCCGCCGCTCTACTACTGGACCCCGGCCACGATGGCCATTATTCAAGCCACGCAGCAGTGGCGGGCCGACGGGCTGCCGGTCTACTTCACCATCGACGCCGGCCCCAACGTCCACCTCATCTGCGAGGCCAACCACGTCGAGACCGTCGAGACCGAAGCCCGTAAGATTCCCGGCGTCGAGATGGTCTTATCCAGCGTGCCCGGCGGCCCGGCCCGGCTGGTTGATTCCCCATAGCTTCATTCTCAGCCCACATTCCGCTGCCGGAGTGAGCCTCGCCGCTGACGGCCATTATTCCCGGCCAACTGCTGGCCATGCACCTGGCCCACGTTCTGTTTGATCCGTCCGATCCGTGTGCCATTTTTGGTTGCGGTCACCGACCAACGATATGTTTACCCGGAATCAGTCAGCCATGGTTCGATTTCTGCCAGAATTTGGGCGAGAGTCGGTTCCGGCGAGGCGGCAAGGGTGTCTTCCGGGCCAATATGTTTATGATGGGGATGGGTTGCAATGTGGGGATGATGGGGAGCATTGTCATATCGAAAGACACGCTCACCATCGCGGACATAAGTATAAGCGTAGTGAACTTTGATGGGATAGCCCTGTTCGGTGTTGACGACTTCAAACAGATCAAGATAACTCTCGTCCCAAAAGAAAACCCGGCAACGAATGAGACCATTATAATCATCCGATGCCAGGCAAACAACAGGTTGCTCTGGTGAGCCAATTTTAACATTTCGACTCAAGCCACGTTCGAGGCTGGAGAAATATTCGTCGATTTTCATGCCGCCAGAGTCGTACCCTCTTTCATAAACTGCCGAACGGGATGTGAGGTTAAATAAAGGTGATAAACACCGGCCCACATCATCAAATCATCATCGTCCCCTAATTCACCGGTTATATAGCGGCGAAAAAATTCGATGGTTGAAAATTGATATTTACGTTCATACTCATCTAACATTCGGGTCAATTCGTCAAACTCAACCCGATGCGGTTTCAAGAAGTTGCTCATTATTGAAGCTCCTTTGGTCGAAAGTATAGCATTGTTTCCAACCAGTCGCAACACTTTGCCCTTACTTCGGCATCGCCCTAACCGCCTCATAAGCGGGCACCGGCCCAGTCGGCGTTAACAACGAGAATAAAGCCAGTTCAGTACCGGTGGCGGTCAGGCCATAATCCAAATTCCACAAAAACATCGGTCCCACCCAGCCTTGTTGTTTGCCCCATTGATAGGCTTCGACAATCCATTGGGCTTGCTCTTCATAACTATTGTCTCTGGCATACTCATAGCCAGGCTGCGGGTTGCCGGATACGGCCCAACCAAACACGGTCGGTATAATACTCGTACCACCATCTCCATTAGCCACCATCACCTCACGATACCCTTCCATTGTACCGAGGAAACACCAGCTATGATGCCGATTGTTGAACGGGCCTAAAAAATTAGTTGCCGTCGCTTCCTCAGCCGTTACGGTTCGCCAATCAGCCAGGGCTGGGCAGTTAAAGCCGGCCGGGTGTGCGCCAACAGCATCAAAATAACCCTTTGCCCCATTGGCATACATCTGTTGCAAATAGTCGATATCGTCAACGGCTGCCCCGCCAACCGTACCGGCGGGAGTCAGACCGCCACTGATAACAATCATATCCTGATTGACAGCTTTAATCGCTTGATAAGAAAGCTGCAACAACTGAGTGTAAGCTGCCGCATTAATTCGGCCCATTCCGCCAGCTTGATACCACAGGTTTTGTTCATTCCAGATTTCAATGGCCTGCACCTTACCCCGGTAACGGTCAGCCACAAGTGCTACAAACTCGGCATACTTAGTCGGATCTTGGGGCGGTCCCTCCACACTCTTGTCATCATCTGGCGGGCGTGCCCAATCGGGCGCTTTGGGGATACTGAGCAGCACCTTGATGCCGTTTGCGTTATACGCGCTAATAATCTCATCCCATAAACCCCACGAGTAACTACCCGGTGAGGGTTCGACATCTTTCCATGCCATTTGAAATTTGACCCACTCAATGCCTAACGTCTGCATATGTCCAATGTTGGCGGCGGTGTTTCCCCGTGGATCAGCCTGGACACCATAGCCAAACGGCACAGACGCCATTTGCGGTAACGGTTTTTGCACAAGCGGTAAATAAATTGTGGCCACGGGGGTGAAGGTCAGTTGGGTCGATAACCTGGACGCGGCGATGGTTCTTTCTGCGGCGTTATTTTGCGTGGT
Source organism: uncultured Caldilineaceae bacterium (assembly GCA_964638395.1). Classification (GTDB taxonomy): domain Bacteria; phylum Chloroflexota; class Anaerolineae; order 4572-78; family J111; genus CAZWZZ01. The sequence goes on along the minus strand of CAZWZZ010000778.1, from coordinate 596 downwards.
CGTCGCATTGTTGACCTCGCTGGCTAAACCGGGCCAGGCTAACAATCCCAGAAACAGTATGGATAAGAGGATTAAAATCACACCTCGGCTCAACTTTGACATAACTATCGCTCCCTAACGAAATTCGTAAACTTTGTCACAGTATAACACACCCTGGTGTACTAGCAAATTCTCAGACGATGTTAATGTCGATAGGGTATGTAGTTCTTGTCAAACAGAGTTCAGCCTGATAACCAACTTTCCAATTCTTCCATGCTTCCAAACAGTCTAAACTCTGCCCCAAACTGAAATGCTTCCTTAAACAGATTAAGGTTTGGCAACTACTTGGCCAATTAGTATAATCATAGCTGCATTGTAACAAGGGAAAGGACGGAAAATATTGGACCCTATCACAATCATTGCCTTCATCATCATCCTCAGCATCCTGATCTTTGTCCATGAATTGGGCCACTTTGTGGTGGCCAAACGCTCCGGCATCACCGTCGAAGAGTTTGCCATCGGCTTTCCCCCCCGCGCCGTCAAGGTTTGGCAGGGGGAAGGATCGATCACGCTCGAGGGGCAAACGTATGTCATCGACCGTAAAACAACCATCCCCC
>CAZWZZ010000777.1:0-3633 GCA_964638395.1 uncultured Caldilineaceae bacterium | reverse complement strand
TCCCCGAAGTGGAAGGCACGGCCCATCTCGTAGGTCGCTCCGAATTTTGGCTCGACCCCACCGATCCGTTGGGGAATGGGTTTATGTTGCGGTAGAAAACATCAAAAAGCAGCGACGGGGCTGTGTACGGCCCTCCCCCCTTTTTTACCCACGTGCGTACAATTATTTTTGCTGTAACTTTTAGAGTTCACCCAGTTGGGTGACATCCTCCCATAATTTTCAACACGATAGAGTTATAAAATCAGTAGACCGCAGCATCTTGAGTAGATCGAAGAACGAGGTCGTATCGAAAGGGGCGGTTGCGGTCTACTGAAAATAGCTCGTTCGGTATTCAAAAATCATCCTGGTTAGTATGGTGTGCCGTTAACCCAGGAATTAGACTAGATAGAAGGAGCCAGGAAGTTGGCTCGTTGGCGATCTGGAACCGCCCTATTCGAGAGTCATAGACCCTCTTAGAGCGTCAACTGCGTAGCTCCCTATTTAGTTAGGAAATTTGAATATCGTATAGCTGGATATAAATCTACAAGAGGAGGATGGCTGTGAAAAAGTATAGCGTGTTTGTGTCTCTAGCAGTTGCCGGTTTGGCGCTGTTATTGCTCGTAGGATGGAGTAGTACCCAGCGCCGCATGGAGGGAACGAAAACATCGCCCAGAGGGATGGGGGCTACTCAAGTGGTGACCAAAACCTTTTCATACCAGGGCGTTCTTGAGGAGAATGGCGAGCCTGTAACCGGCAACCGGCAGATGGGTTTCGCACTGTACGCGGATGGGGGGTGTACGACGCAGGTAGGCGACACCCTGGCCAAAACGGTCTCCGTGAACGACGGGCTTTTTGACGTGAACCTGGGCTTTGATCCAGCTCACTTTGATGGAAAGGCTCTCTGGCTGGAAACCGAGGTGGAAGGGAGCGCGATTGGGTGTCAGCCCTTTCAGGCAACTCCCTACGCTTTGAGCCTGCGACCTGGGGCCATCATCAGCGCTTCAATAAATGCTGAGGAGAATCTGCTCCACGCCCGGTCTGGAACGACCGGTCCGGATGAAGGGGTGCTGGGGGCCAAAGTGGGCTATCGAAACAGTTTGGGCTACCCGGTGGGGGTCTACGCCTACGCCTATGAGTTCGGGTCGGTGGGCGTGTGGGGCGTGTCTGACTCCGAGTTTGGCTGGGGTGTGAACGGCGTCGCCGAGGGACCGGAAAGCATTGGTGTCCGCGGCATTGCGAATGCGTTTACCAGCACTACCTACGGGATTTACGGAGAGGCTAATTCGCCCGATGGCTACGGTGGTTACTTTGAACACACTGCATCAAGCGGAGAGGGCGTGGCCCTGTCAGCCGTCGGCCCGACGGGCGGGGTCATCACCGGCACGGATGGTACAGGGCTGTCTGTTTCCGCTTCGGGCAGCACAGGAGGAGACGACGGTGTGTACGGTGAGCATACCAATGGTGATGGCGTCGTCGGCTTTAGCGATGGACCCGGCAATCTTGACAACGGCGTCATCGGCTTCACGGATGGCGGTTATGGAATCTATGGATTCTCTAACGCGCCCGGTCAGTACGCCGCCTATTTTGGTAATTCCATTTTCGTTGATGGGAGCTGCACCGGGTGTACCTTGAGCTTCGTCGCTCATAACACCTCCGACAGCACTCTACAAGCGGGAGACCTCGTACAGACAGAGGGGGTGGAAACAGAACTGTCGGGCGCACAACTGCCTGTGATGCAGGTGGCTGCGGCCGAGCATAGCGAGCAGGTCCTTGGCGTCGTCGCTGGACGAACCGAGATGACGATGGTCGAGCCTGGCACCGACGATGTTCAGCCGGGACCGCACTACGGGCCAGTAAGCGGAGCGGCCGAGCCGGGGGATTATCTCGTTGTCGTGGTGCAGGGGATGGCCCAGGTGCGGATCGATAGGGCAAACAACATCCGGGCGGGCCAAAAGATCGGTCTCAGGGCGGATGGGACAGCCCAAGCAGTTGATACGTCCTCCTTTGGGATGGCCCTGGAGCAGCCAGATGAGAATGGCCTGGCCTGGGTGCTGATCGGCTTTGACTAGCGCAGACAGTGGATAGCAAAAGCGAGGTAATTATGACTAGAAAAAAATATGGTTTGATCATACTGAGCATCCTCTGTCTGGTACTGCTCGGCACAGTGTGGGCCAGCGCCGCCCAAAGCCCTGTGATCGCCCGCCAGACAATCGGTAGCGGGGCACATCTGGAAAAAGGGAGCTACAGTCTGCATAACACCCTGGGGCAGCCGGTCGCGGGCAGAGACAGCCGGGGTGGAACCAGCCTGTGTGTGGGTTTTTGGTGCAAGACGATCAGGTTCCATTCTGTCTATCTGCCGCTTGTGGTACGAGATCAGGGAGGATAGTTGGGGGCATTTACCAACACCAACTGCCACGCTACCAAAACTTCTCCTCTACATAACTTGACCATAACATAACCTGTCAAATGCTTTTGACACCAATCTGTGGGGGTGCTATACTCGACACCCGGAGAGAGTTTTACAATACGTATAGTTTATGGAGGAGAAGTTGAAAATGAAGCACACGAATTCACGCAAGCTGTTTTTTTTAATCACGCTGCTGTTGGGCCTGGCCCTGGTTGTGGCCGCGTGCGGCGGGGCTGAACCGGCGGCTCCGGCCGAGGAGGAAGCGCCTGCCGAAGAAGCCGCCCCGGCCGAGGAGGAAGCCCCGGCCGAAGAAGAAGCGGCTCCGGCCGAGGAAGAAGCGCCCGCCGAAGAAGAAGCCGCCGCCGGCGGTGATGTGACCATCGAACTGGCCGAGAATCCCTGGTCCGGTTCCCAGGTCAATGTGGCCGTGGCCAAAATTTTGATCGAAGAGGAGATGGGCTATCCGGTTGAAATCGTCACCATCGACGAGAACGCCCAATGGTCGGCCCTGGCCAGTGGCGATCTGGATGCCAGCCTGGAAGTGTGGCCCTCCGGTCACGCGGAAAACGTAGCCCTTTACATCGAGGAGCAGGGCAGCGTCGAGAATGTGGGCCTGCTCGGCCCGGTCGGGGAGATCGGCTGGTTTATGCCCAGCTACATTCTTGATGAGAATCCTGATCTGGCCACCTGGGAAGGCTTTCAGGGCGAAGACGCGGCGGCCCTGTTCAGTACGGCCGAAACGGGCGATAGCGGCCAATTCCTGGCCGGGGATCAAAGCTGGGTGCAGTATGATGCCGACATCATCGACAACTTGGGGCTTGATTTTGAGGTCGTGACCGCCGGTTCGGAGGAGGCTCTGTTGGCCGCTCTCGACTCGGCCTACAGCCGCGAGGAGCCGGTACTGTTCTACTTCTGGACGCCCCATTCGGTCCACGCCCAGTATGAGCTGACCCAGGTCGAGCTGCCCTCCTACAGCGAGGAATGTTACGCCGAGGCCGACGCTGGTGGCGTCGCCTGCGCCTATCCCTCCGATGAGTTGTTCAAGATCGTCTCCGCCCAACTCCAAGAGGAAGCGCCGGACGTTTACGAGTTTATCAGCAATATGAATTACACCACGCAGGATCAAATCCAGATGATCGCGGCGGTCGAGCTGGAAGGCAAGACGCCGGAAGAAGCGGCCCGCGAATGGGTCGAGGCCAATGAAGAGACCTGGAGGACGTGGCTCCCGTAGCGTCGTTTTAGTTGGA
>CAZWZZ010000776.1:0-3639 GCA_964638395.1 uncultured Caldilineaceae bacterium | reverse complement strand
TAATGAGCGATTTCTTGGCCTCCATCCCCAACCTCGACGGAGTCTGGACCCAGGACGGGATGGCGGAAGGCGTGCTGCGGGCCATCATCACCGCCGAGCCGGATGAGTTCCCGGTGGTGACCGGCGAAGCGCGGGCCGGCTATCTGCAACTGTGGAACGAAGTCAAGCAGGACAATCCCGACTTCACCACCATCGGCGTGGTCAACCCGCCGGGGCAGGGCGTCAGCGGCCTGCGGGTGGCCATGCAACTGCTGACCGGCGGTGAAGTTGACGAAACGCAGTTCGAGGGCGAGTTTGGCAACAGCCTGTACGTGCCCATTCCCGGCGTGGTGGATGATTCCAACTTCCAGGATGTGTACGAAGAGTATCAAGATGCCGCCGCCAGCTACACCCTCGACGGCTGGATCAGCCAGACCGAGGCCAGCGGCTTTATGAAGTAGCGATGTCTCGTTTATAGCTGTCTTGGAGGTGGGAGGCGCTCGGCAGGGGGCTTCCCACCTTTCTAAAGCGTAAAACGTAAAACGTAAGGAGTTTGGTGACAGTTCAACTTTACGTTTTACGCTTTACGTTTTCCGTCTTACGTTTGCACAAAAAAATCCCAACGTTGAAAACCATCTTCTAATTCTAATTCTAATGAAAGTATCCCTTTCTGCCCAAAACGTAGTCAAACGGTACGGCGGGGTGGTGGCCCTAGCCGACGGCAATCTGGAGGTGGAGTCGGGCGAGGTGGTCGCCTTTCTGGGGGCCAACGGCAGCGGCAAAAGTACCCTCAGCAAGATTGTGACCGGCGTGGTCGCCCCGGATGAGGGGCGGGTGCTGCTTGATGGCCAAGAGGTCAGCTTTGCCACGCCCCAGGCTGCTAAAAAAGTGGGCGTGACCGCCGTCTACCAGGAGTTGAGCCTGGTCCCGGATATGACCGTGGCCGAAAATATCTGGCTGGGGCACGAACCGCTTCAATTCGGCCTGCGGGTCAACAAAGGCGAGATTCACCGTCGCACCACCAACCTGCTCGACCTGTTCGCCGGGACCTTCCAGCCCTCCCTCCAGCCCGACGCGCCGGTGACCACGCTGCCCCCCGACGAAAAGCAAATCGTCGAAATTCTCAAGGCCCTCAGCCTGGACCCCCGCCTCATCATTTTAGATGAAGCCACAGCCAGTCTCGACGGGCGGCAGGTCAACCGCCTGTTTGAGTTGATTGCCGACTGGAAAAGCCGGGGCGTGGCCATCGTTTTTGTCTCCCACCGCATGGATGAAATTATGCGGGTGGCCGACCGGGCCACGGTCTTGCGGAACGGACGCACCGTCGGCAGCCGCCGCATCGAGGACACCAGCGAGCCGGAGTTGGTGGCACTGATGATCGAGGGCGGTGGCGCCGTGCCGCGACGAGGCGAACAGACCGGGGTGGCGGAGGCCCCGCTGCGCTTGAGCGTGGACAATCTACAGACTCACGTACTGCAAGGCATCAACTTGCAGGTGCGGGATGGTGAATTGTTAGGTGTCGGCGGCTTGCAAGGGCAGGGCCAGGCCGAGCTGCTGCTGGCCCTCTTCGGGGCGATTCCCTTCAAGGGGCAGATTACCCTCTCCGGCGAAAGCGTCCATTTCAGCCACCCCCGCCAGGCTATGCAGAATGACATCGCCTTCGTTCCCGGCGACCGGGCCGGCGAGGGGCTGCTGCTGCGCCGCTCGATTCTGGAAAATTTCCAGCTTCCCTCCTGGCGCAGATATGGCCTGCCCTTGAATATGAACCGGGCCAGGGCCGACGCCCACAAAATGGTCGATAATCTGAGCCTGGTGATGGAGTCGCTGGATTCTTTGGTTAGCAGCCTGAGCGGGGGGAACGCCCAGAAAGTGGTCATCGGCAAATGGCTGCTGCGCGACCCCCGGCTGCTGCTGCTGAACGACCCGACCAAAGGTGTCGATGTCGGGGCCAAAGGGGAATTTTACAACCTGCTGGCCGAGCTACAGCAGGCCGGGACGGCCATTATTTTCTACAGCAGCGATGATGAAGAACTCCTCGGTCTGTGTGACCGGGTGCTGGTGCTGCACGATGGCCGGATTACGGCTGAACTGGCCGGCGACAGCCTGACCCACGCCGATTTGGTCTCGGCCAGTATGGGCACCGTCCAGGAAAACAACGCATGAACAGTTCCACCTTTCAGAAAATTTCCTTACGCCACCCCTACCTCTTTGCATTGATTCTGTTGGTCGTGGCGTTGGGGGTCAACTTTTATTTACAGCCCAATCTCTTTGAGCAGCGCGTCCTCAGCGGCAACCTGCGTATTTTTATACCGCTGATGATTCTGGCCGCCGGCCAGGCCGTGGTCATTATGGGTGGCGGCATCGACCTGTCGGTAGGCACGATGGTGTCGATGGTCAACGCCATCCTGGTCACCTGGATTGTTCGGGAATCGACCACCGCCGAAATTTTGACGGCCATCGCCGTGGGCGCGGGTGCGGGTATGGCCGCCGGTCTGTTCAACGGCCTGTGCGTAGCCTATCTGCGCTTGCAGCCGATTGTGACCACCTACGCCACCAGCTTCATCTACGCCGGCATCGCCCTCTGGGTTTTACCCCGACCCGGCGGCCTGATGCCTTCGGAATTGACCGGGCTGTACCGTTCCAACCCGCTCGGTCTGCCGCTGATGGTCTGGCTGGCCGCCCTGCTCATTTTGTTGTGGGTGGGGCTACGGGGCACGCGCTACGGACGCTACCTGTTCGCCACCGGCGGTATGGCGGAGTCGGCCTACGCCACCGGTGTGCCGGTCTCGCTGGTGCGGCTCAGTACCTACGTCATTGCCGGGCTGATGGCCGCCTTGGCCGCCCTGGCCCTTACCCTCAGCACCGGAACCGGCGACCCCCGCATCGGGGACGCGATGACCCTGCCCTCGATTGTGGCCGTCGTCCTGGGCGGCACTCGCCTGAGCGGGGGACAGGGGGGCGTGGCCGGGTCGATCATCGGCGTGGTCATTTTGGGCACGATTCGCAACATCATCTCCTTTGCCGATGTGCCGACCTGGTGGCAAACCTTTGTCGATGCCTCCATCATCCTCATCGCCCTGGCCGGTCCCGGCCTGGTCCGGCTGATTCGTCGCAAGCAGGAGGAGCAATTATGAAAGGCTTGAAGATTTATCCGCCGCTGTTGGCTCTGCTGCTGGCCGTGGCCCTCTTCTTTCTGGGGGGCATCCTGCGGCCCGGCTTTGCCAACGTGGACCAGGCCATCAACATCATCCGCCTGGCCGCCTTCCTGGGCATCATCGCCGCCGGACAAACGCTGGTCATCATCAGCGGCGGCGAGGGTATCGACCTGTCGGTGGGGGCGATAGTCACCCTGGGGGCCATCATCGTCTTCCGCATCGTGGATGGCCAGAACAGTATGGTCCTGCCAGCCCTGGCCGTCTGTCTGGCGGCGGGGGCAGCCATCGGCCTGCTCAACGGGCTGGGGGTAACGGCCCTGCGGATTCCGCCGCTGGTGATGACCTTGGGCATGGCCGGGGTGGTGCAGGGCGTCATTCTGGTGGTCACCCAGGGGGAGCTAATCGGCGACCCGGCCCCGATTATGGCCACGCTGATTTCCCGCCCGCTGGTGTGGGAGATTCCGGGCGTGGTCATCATCTGGGGCGTGGTCGGCCTGCTGATGTG
>CAZWZZ010000775.1:1963-3641 GCA_964638395.1 uncultured Caldilineaceae bacterium | reverse complement strand
TCCGCCAAGAACTTACTCGGATTGCCGCACAGTTGGGGGCTGGCTCACCCATCGTCGCTCGCTACGTCATCGAGGGCGAAACCTACGAGATCACCCAGGCGGAGGTCGAGGCGGTGCAGGCGACGTTAGCCAAACCCTGGCCTGATGAGGCGGTGCGGGAATTAGCCGCCGTTAAAAAGATGGCAGAACGCTTGAAAAAACTTTCCCTCGAAGAACAAAACGACTATTTTTTGAAAACGGTAGAGACTATTCGAGCCACTGCAATTGCCGATGGAACTGCCCTTGAAACCGAGGCAGAGGCAGCAGTAGATGATTAAGCAAGCGATTTTTCGAGCCGTTTTTGATACCAACGTCATTATTGCCGCTCTGAAAAGTAAAAACCCAAACAGCCCAACGGCTGAGTTATTACAACGATGGCGTCAACGAGAGTTTATTCTTCTTTATGCGAATGATCTTTTGCTAGAGTACCGAGAGAAGTTTATTTCGCGCCGCATAGACCCCGCTTTGCGTATTGCTTTTCTGGCCAATTTAGAGGTATTGGGCGAACATATTCCCCTGACCTCCGACCAAATTCAACCACGCATCCCCGATGATCCCGACGATGACGTGGTCATTGCCTGCGCCATTGTCGGTAAAGCCACTCATCTGGTCAGTTACGACCCCCACCTGCTCAACTTAGGCGATACCTATCAAGGCATTACCATTCTTGATGGCCTTCATTTTCTCTACGCCGTGCGCGGCGATACCCCGCCAGAGGAACAGGACCCCTAAAAATTCCCCCCATTAGCATTTTAGGCTAAAATTACGCCGCATAACCAAAAACGAGTAGACCGCAACATCCTGAGTAAAGCGAGGAACGAGATTGTATCGAAGGGTGCCATTGAGGGCTACCAAAAACGAATGAACCGAGGAATTTAATGTCACAACCACTCAATTTTCAGCAAATCATTATGACCCTGCAACAATATTGGGCCGAGCAAGGCGCGTTGGTCTGGCAGCCCTGGCACGAAGCGGTCGGCGCGGGCACGGCCAATCCGGGCACGACGCTGCGGGTTTTGGGACCGGAGCCGTGGAACATTGCCTACGTCGAACCCTCCTTCCGGCCCGACGATGGTCGCTTTGGCGACAATCCCAACCGTATGCAGATGCACACTCAATTTCAAGTCATCTTGCAACCCGATCCCGGCGATCCCCAGGCGCTTTACCTGGGCAGCCTCTACGCTATCGGCCTCAAACGGGAGGAACACGACATCCGCTTTGTCGAGGACAACTGGGAAAGCCCGGCGCTGGGGGCCTGGGGCCTGGGCTGGGAGGTGTGGCTCGATGGCATGGAGATCAGCCAATACACCTATTTTCAACAGGCCGGCGGTTTGGAGCTTGATCCGGTGGCTGTCGAGTTGACCTACGGCCTGGAGCGGATTGCGATGTATCTCCAGAACGTCGATAGCGTCTGGAAGATCGACTGGGATGGTCGCCAATCCTACGGCGATATTTTGCTGCGGCAGGAGATCGAATATTGTGAGTACAACTTCAACACGGCCGATGTTGACGCGATGATTGAAGCCTACAACTTCTATGAGGAGGAGTGCAAACGTTGCCTGGAACACGGGCTGGTCATTCCCGGTTATGATTACGTCCTGAAATGCTCCCACACCTTCAACATTCTCGATACGCGGGG
>CAZWZZ010000775.1:0-1863 GCA_964638395.1 uncultured Caldilineaceae bacterium | reverse complement strand
GGGGTCGATGTCTCCGAGTTGGAAGTGCGAGAAATGGATGGCGGCCAGTACGTCGTGGCCACGGTCCGCACCGAAGGGCGTCCGGTGGCCGAGGTGCTGGCCGAAACCCTGCCCGATTTTGTCAGCAGCCTCTCCTTCGGCAAGTCGATGCGCTGGCTGGCCTCGGCGCAGGTGGGGGAGCAGGTGGCCAAAACCACCTACAGCCGTCCCATTCGCTGGCTGGTGGCCCTGTTGGGGACCGACATCGTGCCTTTCACGTATGCCGGAGTCGTGAGCGGGCGCGTCACGCGGGGTCTGCGACCCGACGGCTCGCCATCGATTGAAATCAGCGGGGCGACGGCCTATGAAGCGACGATGGCCGAGAACAATGTTCTCCTCAAGGCCGAGACGCGCCGAACCGAGATCAAAAAGCAGCTTGAGGCCGTCGCCGCCGAGGTGGGCGGTCAGGTGCCGGAGGATGCCGACCTGCTCGAAGAAGTGACCCATCTGGTCGAACAGCCGACCGCGTTTCTGGGTAGCTTCGAGGACAAGTATCTGGTGCTGCCCAAACCGGTCTTGATTACGGTGATGCGTAAACACCAACGCTACTTCCCCATCATCGACCCGGATAACGCCTCTAAACTGCTGCCCCACTTCATCGCCGTGCGGAACGGGGGTCAGGATCATCTGGACATCGTCCGCCGGGGGAATGAGGGCGTCCTGCGTGCCCGCTACGCCGATGCCGATTATTTTTTCAAGGCCGACACCGGGCAGAAGCTCGAAGCGTTCCTGCCCCGCCTGGATACGCTGACCTTTCAGGAGCAACTCGGCTCGATGCTGGACAAAAGTAAGCGGCTGGAAACGTTGGCGGTGCAGATTGGAGAACGTTTGCAACTACCGGCCCACGACCTCAAGACGGTGGAGCGGGCGGCCCATCTCTGCAAGGCCGACTTGGCCACCAATATGGTCGTCGAGTTTACCAGCTTGCAGGGCATTATGGGCTACGAGTATGCCAAAATCTCCGGCGAAACGGACGAAGTCGCCAGCGCGATTGTCGAGCATTACTATCCCCACACCTCGCTGCCTGATGACCACCTCAGTCGGCCGGGCTTGGCTCTGAACCTGGCCAATCGCCTGGACAGCCTGTGCGGGCTGTTCGCCGTGGGCAAAGCCCCAACCGGCTCGGCTGATCCTTTCGCCCTGCGCCGGGATGCGCTGTCGCTAGTCTCTAATTTATTGGAAACGGAGACCAGTTTCAGCCTGGATGAGGGGCTCAAGCTGGCGGCGGCGTTGATGCCGGTCGAGGTTTCCGCTGAGTCGCTGGCCGAGACGGCCGAGTTTATTCAACGGCGGCTGGAAGGCGTCCTGCGGGACGAGTATGACCTGCCCCACGACGTTGTACAGGCGGTGTTGGCCGAGCGGGGCGACAATCCCTGGCCCGCTCTGGCCGCAGCCAACGACCTCGTCGCGGCGGTGGCGGCCCCCGATTGGGAGGAGACGCTCAACGCTTACGCCCGCTGTGTCCGTATCGTCCGCAGCGTCGAGGAGTCCTACACCATTCAACCGGAACGGTTCACTGAGGCCGCCGAGCAGTCGCTCTACAAGGCGTATCAACAGGCCCAGGCCAGTTTGGGGCCTGGCTCAACAATGGCAGCGGTCATCGCCGCCATTGGCGAGATTTTGGTTGCGCCGATCAATACTTTTTTCGATGAGGTGATGGTCATGGCCGAGGATCAGGCCGTGAAGCAGAACCGGCTGGCTCTGTTGCAGAGGATTCGAGACCTGACCAAGGGGTACGCCGATTTTAGCCAGTTGCAGGGGTTTTAATAAATAAATTCAATAACAGGACTTACGCAAAACGCATCCTGAGTAGTCTGTATCCCT
>CAZWZZ010000774.1:0-3642 GCA_964638395.1 uncultured Caldilineaceae bacterium | reverse complement strand
TCTGGAGTATCTGCGGCGCAACGGCGAGGAGAGCCAGGCCCTCTTCAAAGATTTTCTGATTTCGGTGACCAATTTTTTCCGGGATACGGAGGCCTTCGCTGCCATCCAAACCAGGGTCATCTCCAAAATTTTCGCGGGGAAGTCCTCCAAAGCGCAGCTCCGGGTCTGGGTGGCCGGCTGCGCCACCGGCGAGGAGGCCTACTCGCTGGCCATGCTGCTCCGGGAATATGCGGCCACGCTGGACAACACGCCCGACATCCAGATTTTCGCCACCGACATCGATGAGGAAGCCATCGCCTTTGCCCGCGAGGGTCTCTATCCGGAGTCAATCGCTGCCGACGTGACCCAGGAGCGGTTGCAGCGATTCTTCACCGAAGAGGGGGGGGGCTATCGGGTTCGCAAAGATATCCGGGAGATGGTCCTTTTTGCCATCCACAATCTGATCAAAGACCCTCCCTTTTCCAAGCTCGATCTGATTTCCTGTCGCAATCTATTGATCTACCTCAACCGAGACGTGCAGGCGAAGGTCTTTGAGTTATTCCATTATGCCTTACAGCCGGGCGGGTATCTCTACCTCGGCTCCTCCGAGTCGGTCGATGGGGCCAGTAATTTATTTGTACCCCAGTACAAAAAACAGCGTATCTTTCGGCGGCGCGAGAATGTCTCGACGCCGCCCCGCTTTCCAGCGCTGCCCCTGGTTCAAACAGAGGCTGAGGTAGTTCAATCGTTTCAGCAGGGGACGGTCGGCCCAGCCCGTAGCCTGGAGGCGGCGTATCAAGCCTGGACGCTGAGCCGGTATGCCCCGCCCCGGCTGCTGGTCGATGATAATTACGACATCGGCTATATTTTTGGAGGCGCTGACCGCTATTTGCAAGAGCGGGAGGGGCCGGTCACCCAAAATATTCTGCGTAAAGTCAGGCCGGAGTTGCGGCTCGAGTTGCGGACGGCTCTCTACCAAGCCTTTCAGAGGGGGGAGCGGAGCGAGTCCCGTTACATCCGAGTTGGCCGAGTTGGCGAGCAGGAGGCAGGCTGTCTGGTCAAGCTGCACGTGGGGCCGGTTGAGGAAGCGGGCTTTCCCGCAGAATATATGGAAGTGGTTTTCGAGGAAAAGGCAGAGACCCCGTCGCCCCCGGTTGGGGGGGAGAGAGAGGTTGACGAGAATGAGGCCCAGATCATTGCCCGGCTGGAGGATGAGGTGCAGCGAACGCGGGAGCGGCTACAAAGGACCATCGAAGAGTATGAGACCGCCAACGAGGAGTTGAAAGCCTCGAATGAAGAGTTGCAGTCGATGAACGAGGAGCTGCAATCGACGACGGAGGAGCTGGAGACCAGCAAAGAGGAGCTGCAATCGACCAATGAGGAGTTGATTACGGTCAACCAGGAGCTTAAAAACAAGATCGAGGAGCTGAACCAGGCCAACAGCGATTTGCAAAATTTGATGGCCTCGACCGAGATTGCCACCCTTTTTCTGGATCGACAGCTACACATCAAACGATACACGCCCCGGACCGAGGATGTATTCAATATCATCAACTCCGATCTGGGCCGGCCCTTTGCCCATATCTCCCACAAGCTGAATTACAGCGGCCTGGCGGCGGATGCGGACCACGTTCTCGATACGCTGGAAACGGTGGAGCGGGAGGTGCAGAGCGAAACAGGGCAATGGTACATCGCTCGGTTGCGACCTTACCGCACCCTGGATCATTGGATCGATGGGGTGGTGTTGACCTTCAACGAGGTGACCGACCTCAAAGAGACCCAGGCCGAGCTACAGCAGCGGGTGCGGCAGCAGGCGGTGGTGGCCGAGTTGGGGCAGTTGGCCACCAGTGGCACCGCTCTGGAGACGTTGATGCAGCAGGCGGCCACCCAAATCTGTGAGGCGCTCGATGTGGAATTGTGTAAGGTGCTGGAACAGTTGCCGGAGGAGGAAAACTTTCTGCTGACGGCGGGAGTCGGCTGGCAAAAAGGTCTGGTTGGCCAGGTCCGGGTCGAGAGCAGCGGTCACTCGCAGGCAGGCTATACGCTGTTGGCGGATGAGCCGGTGGTGGTCACGGATTTAGCCAAAGAAACCCGTTTTCGAGCGCCCAGCTTGCTGGTCGAGCATGAGGTTGTCAGTGGGATCAGCGTGGTCATTCCCGGTTACGACCGGCCTTACGGGGTGTTGGGGGCGCACAGCCGCCGGGCGCGAACATTCGATGAGCGGGACACCAACTTTCTACACGCGGTGGCCAATTTATTAGCCGAGACTATCGAGCGGAAGCGGCAAGAGGCTGAGAGACATTTTCAGGCCAATGTTTTGGCCCAGATCAACGACGCGGTCATCGCCGTCGATACAGAAGAACGGGTGACTTATATCAATGAAGCGGCAGCCGAGCAGTATGGGGTATCCCCGGAGATGGTCCTGGGAGAACCGCTGACGGATATTTATGCGTACCGCTGGCTCCGGGCGGAGGATGAAGCGGAGGCAGCCAGGGCACTGGCCGAAACGGACGAGTGGCGAGGCCAGAATCTACACATTAAGCAGAGTGGCGAAGAAATTTATGTCGAGTCATCGGTCAGCATTCTCCTCGATGAGGCGGGGCAGCGGCAGGGCATGTTAGCCGCCATCCGGGACATCACCCTACAAAAACAGTTTCAGCAGGCCCTCCAGGCCAGCGAAGCCCGTTTTCGGCGGGCTATCACCGATGCGCCTTTCCCCATTCTTATTCACGCCGAAGATGGGACGATTATTTTGCTCAGCCAGGCGGTCACAGAGATTACCGGCTACGGCTCGGATGAACTGCCGACCATCGAGGCCTGGGTCAACGGGGTGTACGGTCCCAAAAAATATAGAAATGATGTCAAGGCCCGGGTCGATAGTTTGTATGATTTGAACCGACGGGTTGATGAAGGGGAATTTACTCTGACGCCCAAAGAAGGAGAACAGCGTATCTGGCACTTTAGCTCCGCGCCGCTGGGTAGGGATGAGCAGGGGCGGCGGCTGGTGATTAGCATGGCTATGGATGTGACCGAGCGCAAGCAGGTTGAAGAGGCCCTGCAACGGAACCAGGGGCGGCTGAAGGAGATGAATGAAACGCTGGAGCGGCGGGTAATGGAGCGGACGGAGGATTTGACCCGCATCATTCAGGAGTTGGATCAATTTGCTTATGTGGCCTCCCACGATTTGCGGACACCGCTGCGGGCCATCGACAATCTGGCGGCCTGGATTACCGAGGATACGGCGGAGTTGCTGCCGGAGGCCTCGAAGGAGCATCTGGAGAAGATGCGGGATCGGGTCCGGCGCATGGAGACGCTGCTGAATGATCTGCTGGCCTATTCGCGGGCTGGTCGCCGGCAAGAAGAGATCGAAACGGTCGATAGCGGCCAGTTGGTCAATAAAATCGTGGATATTCTGGACCCGCCGCCCGGCTTTACGGTGTCCGTCTCGCCGGAGATGCCGACGCTGTCTACCATCCGCCCCCTGTTGGAGATGGTGCTGCGGAACTTGATCGACAACGCTCTCAAACATCACCACCGGGCGGATGGCCGGATCGACATTTCGGCCCGCCCGGTCGATGACGGGATCGAGTTCACCATCAGCGATGATGGGCCGGGCATCGAGCCGGACTATCACGAGCGTATCTTCCAGATTTTCCAGACGCT
>CAZWZZ010000773.1:0-3645 GCA_964638395.1 uncultured Caldilineaceae bacterium | reverse complement strand
TGAAACCAAGAACGGATCATCCATAAACCAACCATCCGTTCCTTTCATCCATCAGTTGTTGTTTTCTAACCAAAAGGAGTCTCCTCATGGCCAAAATCATTCGGCTTACTCTGATCATCGTGACGGCGGTCCTGCTGCTGGCCGGGCTGCTCGGCGGGCTGGCGGTCACGCCTTCTGCGGCCAAGACGAGCCTTGGTCCCGCGCCGTCAACGCCGGGCCAAAATCCCCCGCCGACTTCGACCCTGCATTACAAATCGGCGCAGGGCTTGATGCCCCCGGCCTACACCCTCGACCCCAGTGCCCCACCTGAGTTGAGTGCGGCGGCGGCGGCTTCGATCCCCTTCTTGCAGCCCTACACGGTGCAGCCGGTCGGCAGTTGGCCCCAGGTCATCGCGGCGGCGGATTTCAACGGCGACGCCAAAAATGAGGTGGCCATCCCGACCGACTTCTACTTCGATCCGCCCAACGACAACCTGGTTCATATTCTGGCCCAGAGTGGCGGGACGCTGTCTCTGACCCACAAACTAGAGGGTGGGCAATATCCCCACGCCATCGTCGCCGCCGATCTGACGATGGATGACGCCGCCGATCTGGTTGTGGCGCTCTCCGGCGAGGATACCCTGGCCGTCTACACCCAAACCCTGACCCCGACGATGGCACTAAGCGGCCCGACGCGGCTGGACCTACCCGGTGCGCCCAACGCTTTGGCCGTGGGTGATTTCAGCGGCGATCTGTACAACGATCTGGCCGCCGTCGCCCCGGAAGCGCACACCATCCACTTCTGGCAAGGCACAACGCCCACTTTGGCCGCCCTGCCGGAAACGCTACCCTACCCGACCGACGGCTTCGACGATCTGGACGTAGGGGATGTGGACAACGACGGCGATGATGACGTCGTCGCTCTGCGCGGGTCGGGCTATTTGACCAGCTCCCTGGTCGTTTATCTGCAAGACAACCAAACTTTTCCGATCAGCTACACCCTGACCCCGGAGACGGGCGGCTTTCTGCCCCACAGCCTGGCCGTGGGGGACGTGACCGGTGATGGCCGGGATGACATCGTGGCCACGGCGGGGGGCAACACCCCGGATGCCTACCTCAACGTCTTTGTGCAGATGACCACGACCC
The DNA here is from genome assembly GCA_964638395.1 of uncultured Caldilineaceae bacterium. GTDB lineage: Bacteria > Chloroflexota > Anaerolineae > 4572-78 > J111 > CAZWZZ01. The sequence goes on along the minus strand of CAZWZZ010000773.1, from coordinate 2,520 downwards.
TGGCCGTCAGCCCGCCGCTGACCGTCAGCCAAATTGTGACCACCCCGACCACCTACCCCGCCTTTCACCTGCCCAGCGCCGTTCAAATCGCTGATCTAAACCACGACGGTCTTGATGATGTAGTCCTGCTCAACGACGGCTGGCGCACGGTCAGCTTCTTTGAACAGAATAGCAGCGGCGGCTTGAAGCCTTTTGCCACCGCCGAGCTACCCTACGTCAGCTACCACCGCCCCGACGCCCTGGCCATTGCCGATCTGAACGGCAATGGCGGTCTGGATGTCGGCCTGGTCGGCTATTATCACGACCTGACCTTGCTCTACAGCGACTTGACCGCGCCGACCGCCGTCATCAGCACGCCTCTCCACGCGGCCACGGTGCCGCCCGGCGCGTTGATTGTAACCGGCACCACCAGTCCCGGTACGGATCGGGTTGAAATCCGCCTCCGAGGCGGCGGCGACTGGGTCGAGGCCACCGTGACCGGCGAGACGTGGCAGGGAGTGCTGGACGTGCCGGATCAGCAGCGTCCCTGGTGGATCGAAGCGCGGGCCATCATCGGCACTATGGTTCAGGCCCCGGCAGATCGCCATCGCGTTCGGGTGGCGACGGTCTGCTACGCCATCGCCGACAATCAACGCGCCCCCGGCTCGCCGGATCGGTTGTTGTTGGTCAATCTGGAGACAGCCGGCACCGCCCTCATCGGCGATACCGGCACCGATGATATGGAGGCCATCGCCGTGAAACCGGGCAGCGACCTGCTCTATGGGGCTGACGGCGGGCAGTTGGGCCTGCTTGATTTGGAAACGGGTGAGTTTACGCCCACCACTAGCCGCTTTGGGCGGGGCAATGGCAGCAAAGGCAAAATCCGCTTCTCCGATGTCAACGGTCTGGATTTTGATCCGACTACCGGTATCTTGTATGGCGTTCATCAGCGGGAACGATCAGGCCGCAAAGATCTCCTATTTCAGATCGACCCGGACAGCGGCGCGTTTATACCGGATGCGTTTGGGCCAGGGTTGGATTACGTCGTGCTGGATGGCAGCGGCTTGCTCGATGATATGGAGGACATCGCCTTCGCCCCGGACAGCGATCAACTGTATGGTATCTCGACCAGAGTTAGCGCGGAGGGGTATCTGGTCACGATTGACAAAACCACCGGTGCTGCCGTACTCGTCGGCGGGCTGGAAGCAGCCAATATGGAGGGCTTGGGCTTCACCAAGGGCGGCAGCCTGTACGGAACGAGCGGCAAAAATGGTCCCAAAGCAACGCGCAACCACCTCTATCAGATTGACTCGACCACGGGACTGGCCACCGCGATTGGGCCATTCAGCGGAAAGCAGGATGATTATGAGGGCATCGCCTGTCTGGATGGCGGTCTCGCGCCGGGGGTGGTGGTGCCCGCCGCGCCACAGATTGGCCTGTTTAACGTCAACGGCGGGGCAACCGAGACGGCGGATCCGGCTATCTCGCTGAGACTTGATGCTTCACCGGCCCAGGCCGATCTCAAATGGGTCTTTTTCCGGGAGTATCGTTACGATCAGGCCGCCGATCAATGGGTCGAACCGGTTACGGCGGCTGATGAGTCAGGCTGGCTGGCCTACACGCCCGCTGCTAGTTACGCCTGGAGCTTGCAGCCGGTGGCCGGGGTCAAATATCTGCAAGCCTGGGTTGCCGACGAGACGGGCACGGTCTCCCATCTGCCCTATCAACTCCCCCTCAACTACACCCCCGCCAATAGCGACATCGCCGAGGGGGAGGTGCAGCTTTATCGCTATGCGTTAGAGGCGGGGCAGCAGTTGGTTGTTCATCTGGAAGTCGACCAGGGCGATCCTGACCTCTACATTTGGCCCAGCGACTATGTCAACGGCGAACCGGCCTGGATCAGCAACGCCAATGATGGTTCGGAGAAAATCAGCCTGGTCGCGCCGGTTGAGGGTCTCTATCAAATTGAAGTCCACGGCCACACGGCGGCCACCTATCACCTGACCGTCGAGATTGCGGCTGAGGGTGATGGTTCGACAGTAGAGACCATCAACCCTGATAAATCACCGCCTGCTACGCCGGTCGTGCCTTTGGACAGCGAGCCGAGCCGGGAGGCGGCCTTGCCAGATCTGCCCTCAACGCCACCATCTCCGGTTCAATCCATCTATATGCCGCTTATCCTGCGCTAAACCGTCGGGCTTTACCCATAAAAAAGAGCGGTTCTGATCTCTTGAAAGTTGTCGATACAAGTCAAGGATCAGACCGCTCTGATGGTAACCTCGTCAAGCCAATAAAGATCGCTCATAATCTTCTTGCCTCGATGGGGTTACAAAAAACTGTACTGCTCCCCACCCCCTTTGGTGGAGATTTTGCTATATTCGATTTTCGGCGTTTCTCCCGTTTTGGGACGCGGTTTCTTGAGTCGTTCCGGCTCGACCTGCGTCTCGGACAACTCGCCCCACGACAGTTGCGCTGCCTCGCCACTCATCTGGACTTCGACCAACTCAAGTTCGGTGTGAGTCTCCTGGGGCACCTCCGGCA
>CAZWZZ010000772.1:1070-3649 GCA_964638395.1 uncultured Caldilineaceae bacterium | reverse complement strand
CTGATTGAGCAGATCAATGAGATAATCGAGGCAGACGTGCTGAAACGTCTGCTGAAACGAGCAGTCACCACCGGCTCTGTGGCCGATTTCGAGCAGCGTCTTGCCGCCGAGAGACCGGCGAGCCAGTCTGGCGAAGTAGGCGATTCATAGCTCTTGAAGAGCTTGATTTTCAGTAGAGCGCAGCATCCTGAGTAGACCGAGCCACGAGGTCGTATCGAAGCCGCGTCCTGCGACCGTAGGAAGTGTCGAAGGGGGTGCGATTGCGCTCTACTGATTTTGATTTTTTGGATAGGACGTAAATTTCTACAGGGTCACGCTGATACTTTAAAGTCAGCGTGACCCTGCGTTTATCTGCATCCTAATTCGGGGTTGAGCAACGTGACCCTGTAAAACGCAAAACGTGAAACGTAAGCGGTTGTTTTGTCAAAATCATTACGTTTTGCGCCTTACGTTTTACGAAGTTGTCAACCAAATCTCTTGTGGATATGAACCATTCCCTAATTCGCAGGAGCTTTGCCGGTCACCGGCCCGGTTAGGGTGATGTTTTGCGGTGGCACCGGCTCGGTGGTAATCTTTATGGTGGAGGGGCGTATCAAGCATTTTTGACAGAAAATCAAATCCGTGTCAAAATTGGTCCTTGAACTTGAGACCATAATCCAATGAACACGGTATCAACGGGGATGCCCTCTTTGGCTTCATCGAAATGAAGCAATCGGAGAATATAGAAGCAATCAAAAAAATCCCCACCCTTCACCCCGTCAGCGTCGACGAGAGCCACTGCCGCCCGCATCGCCGCCGATAGACCGGATCGAATAATGGTCCGCAGTCAGCCACTCCCGATAAATTGCCGATTATCGACACCGCCCCAAGCGGCTGATGAGTCCCGTCACCTGATCCGGTAGCAACGCATCATCTAACGCTATTAAAGAGGTTGTTCTATGACATCTGGCCCCAAACGCTTCCCGCTTGCCCGGGTGGTGGATAATTTGCTCCCCCTCATCGCTGTCGTCGGGGCGCTCATCGTTGGCGCGGTCGTCCTCATTCTGCTGGACGTCAATCCGCTCGAAGCCTACTGGGCGATGCTGACCGGAGCCTTTGCCAACAAAAACGGTTTAGCCGATACGCTGGTCAAGGCGATCCCCCTGCTGCTGGTCGGTTTAGGTATTGTCATTGCCTTCCGGGCCAACGTCATCAACATCGGCGCGGAGGGACAGTTGATTGTTGGGGCGCTCCTTTCCACCTACCTGGCCATCAGCCTCGGCGAGACGTTGCCCGGCTTTATCGTTATCATCATCTGCCTCATCGCCGGGACGTTGATGGGCGGCATCTGGGCCGGCATCCCCGGCTACCTCAAGGCCAAACTGAACGTCAACGAAATCCTCAGCACGATTATGATGAACCAAATCGCCATTCAGGTTGGCTTCTTTCTGCTGCGCGGCCCGATGATCGACCCCGCCGAGGTCGAAGCCGGGACGAACATTCCCCACTCGGCCCGCCTGCCCCGCTCGACCGACCTGCCCCGCTTCACCGACATCGCCCAGGCTCTCGGCTTCACCGAGTCGGCCCGCGATTTGGAGATGACCGGCTTCGGCGGCGAACTGTACGGCCTCCTCGTCGAACCGACCCGGCTGCATACCGGCCTGTTGATTGCGATTTTGATGGCCATCCTGGTCTACATTTTCCTGTGGCGGACGACGATTGGCTACCGCATCCGGGCGGTGGGCCTCAACCCCAGCGCCGCCCGCTATGCCGGGATCGACGTGGCCCGCTACATTATGCTGTCGATGGGCTTGAGCGGCGCGTTCGCCGGGCTGGCCGGGGCGGTCGAAATCTTGGGGCTGCACCACCGCATGTTCGAGCCGCTGGCCGTCTCGGCTGGGTATGGCTTCTCCGGCATCGTCGTCGCTCTGTTTGGCAAGCTCCACCCGTTGGGAGCGATCCCTTCTTCCTTTCTATTTGGGGGGCTGCTGGTCGGCGGCGATAAGATGCAGCGGGCGGTGCAGGTGCCGCAGGTGTTCATCACCGCCCTGATGGGGTTGGTCATTCTGTTCGTCGTCAGCAGCGACATCTGGTCCCGCCGCCAGGCGCGTCGCCGCATGCTTGCTACGGGAGAGAGTCAATGAATGACGATTTGAGTATACTGGCCATCATCGTTGGCATCGCCCACTCCGGCATCCGCCTGGCCACGCCCTACCTCTACGCCGCCATCGGCGAAACTTTCGCCCAACGCTCCGGCGTTTTGAATTTAGGGGTGGAAGGGATTATGCTGATGGGTGCGTTCAGCGGTTTCTACGTGACGTTCATCACCGGCAACCCCTGGCTCGGTCTCCTGGCCGCCATTCTGGTGGGAGCTTTGATGGGCCTGATTATGGCCTTCGTCAGCGTCAATCTCCAGGCGGAGCAGGGTATCAGCGGCATCGGTCTCTTTCTGTTTGGCCTGGGGACCTCCAGCTTGCTTTTTAAGACGACCGTTGGGACAGTTGAAGGGGTGGATGGCTTTGCCCCATTGAACTTTTGCCTGGCCAGTGTGGGGCTTAACTCCGATTTTTGCCTGAGCCAGATCCCGATTTTTTGGGAAA
>CAZWZZ010000772.1:0-1060 GCA_964638395.1 uncultured Caldilineaceae bacterium | reverse complement strand
TTTTGGGGAAATTTTTCTGCGCCACAATCTGTTGGTGTACGGCGCTTTCGCTCTGGTGCCGGTGGCCTGGTGGGTGATGAACAAAACAACCTGGGGCCTCAGTATCCGGGCGGTGGGGCAAAATCCCCAAGCCGCCGACTCGTTGGGCATCAGTGTGGCCCGGGTGCGGTACTTTACCGTCACGCTGGGCGGGATTTTGGCCGGGGTAGCCGGGGCCTCGTTGTCCATCTCGCTCCTCAATATTTTTCAGGAAGGGATGACCAACGGCCAGGGCTTCATCGCCGTGGCCCTGGTCTACTTCGGCAGTTGGACGCCGGTGGGGGTCCTGGCCGGGGCCTTGCTTTTTAGCCTGGTCAACGCCCTGCAACTGTGGGTCCAGGTTCTCGGCCTGAACATCCCTTCGGATGTGGCGGTGATGCTGCCCTACCTGTTGACGATTATCGCCCTGGCCTTCCCCTTCCGACGCGCCCTACAACCGGCGGCGTTGACGAAACCCTTTGAACGGGGGGAAAATTGATAGCCCTGTATGATGGTGTTTCGTAGAACAATTTGCTAAATTGTTCCAAAATTCGAGGCAGACTCGCGGCGTAAATTACTGATTTGCGCTACCAATTTGCGCTACCAATCCTTGATTTGAAAGGGGGTGAGGCCCTATCAACAATCTTTGTTGTAAATGTATAAGCCGAATGAAGTTTACAAATCAGTAACGCTTGGAGGAGAATAATGAGTAAACGGTTCTTTCTGTTGGTAACAACCCTAATGATGCTGGCCTTGATCGCCGCCTGTGGTGGGCAAGCGCCAACCGTCGAAGAAGCGCAAGAAGAAGTGGAACAGGCCGCCGAAGAGGTGCAAGAAGCGGCGGAAGAGGCCGCGGCGGAAGCTGAACAGGCCGCCGAGGAAGCCGCCGAGGAGGTGGAAGAAGCAGCGGGTGAAGCCGAAGAAGCCGCTGAAGAAGCGGTAGAGGAAGCGACCGGCGAAGAAGAAACGGCGGCTGAAGAAGCTCCCGCCGAAGACCCGCTCGGTAGCGTGGTCGTCGCCCCCGGCGATCCGATCCGCATCG
>CAZWZZ010000771.1:0-3652 GCA_964638395.1 uncultured Caldilineaceae bacterium | reverse complement strand
TTCCATTTTCTGGCTCGGCTTTGACCGAGCTAATTGGCTTTGTCCAATCACCAACGTCATAGGCCCAGCGGGTGACATCCTCGGTGGCCGGGCTGCCCGCGCAGGAGACGACCGGATCCCGCCGTTCTAAAAGGTTGCCCTGGTTATCATAATCATACACCCACTGATTGCCGTTTCGATCCTGGAAAAAGGTCCGCTGTTCGTCGGCGTTGTAATTAAAAAATTCGGAATGACCGGCATTATCCCGCGACTCGATGAGCAAAAAATCGGCATCGTAGACGTGAGTCGTGGTTTGGTTCAGGATGTCGGTCATCGTAGTGGTCAGACCGGTATAAGCGAAGGTGTAGGTGGCCGTGTCCCCCATCGTCTGCTCGGTCACCCGGCCCAACGTGGGGTCATAGATCATCTCCAGAGCCGGTTTGTTGTCCGGCAAGGTCACGTTGGACAGCCGCCCGTCCTGATACTCATAGGTAGTGGGATTACCGTTGGGGTCGATTGCCTCGATGAGGTAGCCATCTTTGTACTCATAATGCAGATGACGGCCCAACGAGGCGTGAATATCGGTAATCAACGCCGGATCAGTGTCGTTATACTCAAACTCCAGCCAATGCCCGGCCGAGTTCTCGGCCCGGATCAGGCGTTTGTCGCCATCATAGGTCAGGGTGGCCGTGTTGCCGTTGCGGTCGATGATCTGGGTCAGATCGCCGTCCCCATCAAAATGGTACTCGGTGCGGTTTTTGCGGGTCAGAACGTAGCCGCCGGCATTACCGCTCAATTCGTCGTAGACTCGCGGCTCGAAGGGGCTGAAGGTGCCACCGCCGCTGTCTTCGAATTCGGCGGTATGGCCATCGGGGTAGCGCACCTGGACCGTGATCGGCGTGGTGTAGGTCAAGACGATGAGGCTGGTGGCCAGGGGAAACGTCCAGCCCGGTCCAAAGGGTTCGGGATGAACATTGATGGCTTCTTCCTCCACACCGCTGGCGGTTGCTTCATAACGGATGACGCCCAGTGGCTCATTGGGTAAAGAGTTGTAGCCTCGCTCGATGCTCAGTGCGGTATCGCCGATGCCGGGAACGACCAGGTCGGTCACCCGGTCGGTGAAGTTGCCGTTGGAGGTATTGACCGGGTCAGCCCCACAGCCACATTGACCGGGCGGGCAGCCGGTGTCTTTACAGACGCCCCAGCCCAACCGCCGCGATTGGTAGCCAAGAAATTCGGCAGAGGCGCTGGGGTTGGGAAAAAAGCCAACGTTACCGGCCAGATCGGTGGCTGTGATCTGGAGTTCATTGATTTGGCCGATTTCGCTGGGGACGGTGGCTTGATAGAATCCGCCGCCGACCGGGATCATAGTGACGGACGTTCCATTAAACAACAGCGTCATAGGTCCCACCCCTGAGGCATCGAACACCTGCGCTCGAATGATGACATTGCCCTGCCCATTCATCCAGCGGGTCACGTTGTAAATGGTAGGAGGAATCGTATCACTCACGCCGCTGGTCGTGACCAGTTGGTAGCCGCCGGTACTATTGACCGGCGGAATTAGATCGACGAGTTCAATGGAGATAGTATTGTTTCCCGGAATAAGATAAGGCGTAATATCTTCGGGCGGGGTTTGGGTAATGCCTGGTCCCAAGGCGCTGTGATTGACCGTATAGATACCGCCCGAGGGCATAAAGGTAATAGTTACTTGATCGTCTGTCCACAGCGGGCCGGAACCATCGGCGGTGGAGGATAACCAGACCGTTTCAGTGAGATTATGAAGATAGGTGATCGTATTGACAAAGAATGGATTGGGGAGGCCCGTTGAAGGAACTTCGGGCAGCGGCGGCGCTAATACCGTAGCTGCGGCGGCGCTAATATTGGTCATCACGGCGATCGAACTGAGGCTTGATGTCGAGGCAGACGCCGTTTGCGTCGCCCTATCAACCGTTGTCGGCAACGGTTGCCAATCCCCTGCTTGCCAAATGGCCAACGTCCGGCTTACGGGGGTCGTCAATTGGGCGGTGATGTGGAGGGGGACGTTCAAGGTATTGACCGGGCTATCATCCACCACCCGCCGGGCTTCAAGGATAAAGGTGGACTCAATGGTCGTCTCGCTTGAGGCGGCGGCGAGACTCTCTTCTTGGCGATATTGCAGGTAAACCGGCTCATTGACGGCATTGGCCGGTACGGTGATAGTAAATTGGCCGTCGGGCGAAACGAGTTCCCCGCCTGCTTCGGTAATGAGAATGTAGTGGGGTTCTTCCTGCTCGGCTGTACCGTCCACAATGAGGGGTAGATACAGGATCGATTGACTGCTTGAGAGTGTGGTTGTGCCGGAAATCGTCTGGATTTGGGGCAATGTCTGGGTTGGTTGAGAAGCTTCGCCGGGATTGCTTATCGGGGTGTGAGCTTGTTTGATGATGACCGGCAAGTGAGGGCTTGAGTCGAATAGTTTTTCCTCTATTGGAGGAAGTGGCTGAGGGACACGTTGAGTTTGGGCAGCATAGGCTATAGCGGGCATCAGGGAATTGCCCATCAATGAGATGACTACCCACACATTCAAAACAATCGAACACCAACGCGGTGACTTACCTCGAACCATTGAGGACATCGAAGCACTCTCCTGATAATCAAGCGACAAGTGATAAGGGAAGATGACGGCCTGAGCAGAACCGGGTGACTCTATTCACGGTTGAATACAGTCGAGATGATTCTTCTTACTGTAAAGGGTTCATTCGTTTTACAAAAGTGACATTTGTCACAAAAATTAGAGACAAATGTCCCGACATTGCCGGAAAAAGAAGCCGAAGTCGAGGTAAGAAGGGGATGTGGCAGTGGTTGAAGGTGGCAGCGATCACGAAATTAACACAATAGTGATTTGAACCATTTTACACGATGAAGGTTTGAATCCAGTTTGAATCCGGGTGGATTTGTTAAATGAAGTTTGGGGGTAAAGCAGAGGTTTGGTTAACGTGGGAGTAGAGCCGTTTGGCTGGTGCGCTGGTATTGCCGGAAGGCCAGGATCAAGAGTCAGATTTCACCCCACTCCTTCCGGGTGGCGATGGTCACTGATGCCCTGGATGGCAAGGCCCCCCTCCAGCACGTTCAGGCCGTGGGCGGCTGGAGTTCGACGCGGATGATTACGGAGATGTATGATCGGAATCGGTACGCGGAGCCGGTGGCGCGGTATCGGAAGGCGATGTTACCGAGGCGGCGGTCACGGTGAAACGGCCTGTCCTAGCTGTAAGAGAAAGTGTTGTATTGTCCGTTGAAAGTTGTCGTTTCGCTGGCATCGACTATAATATCAGCCACGAGAGCAATGAGTGGAGGTGATTCAATGGCAGAACAACAACCCTGGCAAGAAGCCGTGGCTGAAGTGTGGCCACTGTTCAAAGAGACGGAGGCCCAATGAAATTTGTCAATCCCAAAAATGATGTGGCCTTCAAAAAAATCTTTGGCAGCCAAGACAAAACCAACATCCTCATCAGCTTCCTCAATGCCGTCCTGGGCCTGACCGGCGACAAGGAAATCCGGGCGGTGGAGTTACTCAACCCCTACCAAACGCCCAAACTGGCCTCCCTCAAGAGTACCATCCTCGACATCAAAGCCACCGACAAACGGGAGATCACCTACATCATCGAGATGCAGATTGCCCACGTGATCGGTATCA
>CAZWZZ010000770.1:0-3658 GCA_964638395.1 uncultured Caldilineaceae bacterium | reverse complement strand
ATAGTTGGACAGTATACCTCAACCCCATCACCCCAATCGGGGTTTGGGCAAGATTAAAAAATCGTCTATAATCAGAAGTGCTTGTTGGCTAATTCAACCCCATAACGTTACATTCGTGAAGCATTTATGTTCAATTCTGACATTTTAACATTCCAGGAGTTCGTTATGCAAGAACCCTTGCCTCTGGCCACGATTCATAGAGCGGTCTTGGAATTTCTGCCGGGGCGTGATGATGTCGTCCTATTTGGCGCTCAAGCTGTCAATGCCTACGTCACCGAACCACGAATGACCCAAGATGTTAATTTACTCTCCACTCAGGCTGAAGCAACCGCCGAAGCCTTGCGCGTTTATTTGAGTGATCGCTTTCATGTGGCCATTCGAGTGCGCCAGATTGGCGCAGGACGGGGTTTCCGCCTGTATCAAGTCCGAAAGTCCGGCAACCGTCATCTGGTAGACCTGCGCCAGGTTGATACACTGCCCCCGACCCAGGAATTTGCCGGAATTCAGGTGATGGCCCCCGCCGCGTTGATTGCCAGCAAGATTATCTCCTACCATCAACGGCAAGGCAAACCCAAATCGGGGACCGATTGGCGCGATTTGGCGATGCTGTTGTTAACTTTTCCCGACCTCAAAACCGACACCGGGCCGGTTCAGACAGCTTTACAGGCCGCAACATCTGAACCGGCTATCCTCAACCTCTGGCAAGAAATCGTCGTCCAAGACATCCAGGCAGAAGATGAAGAGGATGAATTTTAAAATCAGCCTCAAGAATCTACCGGCTCCACCCGCACAGCGCAAACTTTATACTCCGGAATCTTGGCCTGCGGATCGAGGGCCGGATTAGTCAGGAAATTGGCGGCGGACTCGGCGAAGTGGAAGGTGGTGAAAATCAGCCCCGGCTCCACCCGGTCGGTGATCTGGGCTTTGGCCACAATCTCACCCCGCCGCGATGTGACCCGCATCAACATATTATCGCCGATTTTAGCCTGGGCCGCATCTTTGGGATGGATTTCGACCAGGGCTTCGGGATACATCGCCTCCAGGCCGCTGGCCCGGTGGGTCATCTCGCCGCCGTGCCAGTGATAAAGAACCCGGCCGGTGGTCAGCATCAGCGGATAAGCATCATCAGGCAACTCGGCCGGCGGCAGATGATCGGTCGCCACAAAGCGACCTTTGCCCCGGCTAAACGCGCCCACGTGCAAGACCGGCGTGCCCGGATGGGTGGCGTCGGGCACGGGCCATTGCAACTCCGCTCCGGCCTGGAGCCGCTCATACGTGATTCCGGCGTAGATGGGCGTCAAAGCATTGATTTCACCCAGCACCGCTTCGGGCGAGACCTCCTCCCAACCGGCGTGGGCCGCGTCGCTGCGCGGTGTGACCGCTCCCAGAGCCACCATCCGTTTAGCCAATTCAGCGATGATCCAGGCATCGGAGCGGGCCTCGCCGGGCGGGTCGAGGGCCTGGCGCACCGGTTGGATACGCCGCTCGGTGTTGGTAAAAGTGCCCGATTTTTCGGCAAAGGTCGCCGCCGGGAGGATGACGTCGGCAAAGTGGCCGGTCTCCGTAAAGAAAAGGTCCTGGACGACGATGAATTCCGTTTGTTGGAGCGAGTAGCGGACGTGGTTCAGGTCGGGATCGCTGACCATCGGGTTCTCGCCGATGACGTACAGACAGCGGACCTGCCCCTGTTCAGCCGCCGCCAGCATCTCCGTCACCGTTAGCCCCATCCGATTTGATAGCGGCACGCCCCAGGCTCGCTCAAATTTTTCCTGAACAGCCGCTTCCGTGACCTTCTGATAACCGGGATAGACGTTCGGCAAACCGCCCATATCACACGCGCCCTGGACGTTATTTTGGCCGCGCAGCGGATTGACCCCACCGCCGGGCAGGCCCATATTCCCCAGCAACATCTGCAAGTTGGCGCAACTCATCACATTGGGCACGCCGACCGTGTGTTGGGTGATGCCCATCGCATAGAGCAGCGCCCCCGGTCGATTCTCGGCCAACAGCCGGGCCGCCGTTTCCAGTTGCTCAACCGGCACGCCGGTGATGTCGCCGGTCACGGCGGGCGGGTATTTTTCAACCATCCTCTTAAGCTCCTCAAAACCTTCGGTTCGCTCGGCGATAAAAGCGTCGTCCTGCCAGCCTTCGCGGATGATGATGTGCATCAGTCCGTTGAGCAGGGCCAGGTCGGTGCCCGGCTTGTGGCGCAGGTGGAGGTCGGCATAATCGGCAATGTCAATCCGGCGCGGGTCGGCCACGATGAGCTTGGCTCCCCGCTGCCGCTTGGCCCGCCGAATTTTGGTGCCGATGACTGGATGCTGCTCGGTGGTGTTGCTGCCGATGATGAAAATAGATTGGCTCTCCTGGGCAATGTCCCGAATCGAGTTGGTCATCGCCCCGCTGCCAAAGCTGGTCACCAGACCGGTGACGGTGGCGCTGTGTCACAACCGGGCGCAATGGTCGATGTTGTTCGTGCCCAACACCTGCCGGGTGAATTTGTTAAAGAGGTAATTCTCCTCGTTGGTACATTTGGCCGAGGCCAGCACCGCCGCCGCATCCCCGCCGTGGTCCTGTTTGACCGCCGCAAATTTCCGGGCGACCACATCGAGGGCCGTCTCCCAATCGGTTTCGATGAAGGTGTCCGGGGTCAGCGCCTCACTGCCGTTGGGTGAAGTGTCGGCCCGTTTTTCGGCAGCAGTGGCCGTGTGCCAGCGACCGACGGCCACCTGGGCCTCCACCTGCTGCGGGTCGAGCCATTTGCGGCGCACCAGAGGCCGGGTCAAACGGTCAGGATGATGCACATAGTCGTAGCCATACCGCCCTTTGACACACAGGGCCATGCCGTTCACCGGGGCATCGGGGGCGCTCGTCACCCGCACAATCCGGCCCTGGCGCACGTTCAGGTCGAAGTTGCAGCCCACGCCACAGTAGGCGCAGGTGGTGCGGACCTTCGTGACCTGGTTCGTCCGCCCCAGACCGAGGCTCATCTTATCGTACAACGCCCCGACCGGGCAGTAGGCCACACATTGGCCGCAACTTTCGCAGCGGGCGTCCAGCAGAAATTGATCCGCCCCGGCCACCAGTTTACTCTGAAAGCCGCGAAAGGCAAAGCTCCACACATCCCGATTTTGAATCTCGCTACAGGCCCGGATGCAGCGACTGCACAGGATACATTTGTTGCGGTCGATGGCAATGAAGGGGTTCGGGTCGGGGTCGATGGCATACGTGTGACGCTGGCCGGTGTGGTCGGGCCAGGTCACACCATAATCATAGACCAAATCCTGTAACTGGCAGTCGCCGTTGACCTCGCAGGTCATACAAACATTCGGATGGTCGGTCAACAACATTTCCAGCACAAATTCACGGGTCTCGCGGGCATCGGCGCTGTGGGTGTGGACCACCATCCCCTCAACAACCGGCGTCGTGCAGGCCGTCTGCAAGCCCCTGGCCCGCTCCACCGAAACCACGCACATCCGGCAGGCCCCGACGTTGCTCAAATCAGGATGGTGGCACAGCGTCGGGATGTTAATCCCGGCCTCGCGGGCCGCTTCCAAAATCGTACTCCCCTCGGGAGCAGTGATTTTTTTGTCATTAATGGTTAGGTTAATCGCCATTGATTTGACTCCCAAGATTTACATAATCCCAAAATTGGATC
>CAZWZZ010000769.1:0-3671 GCA_964638395.1 uncultured Caldilineaceae bacterium | reverse complement strand
CAAAACCCACCCTAGAATAATTTATGGGAGGTTAAAAGTCAAGTTGATGGGGGACCAAACATCTTCTGCCACCACGCCTCATCGAGCGAGAAATCGAATAACTCTTCGGATGGCTCGACGGTGACATACCGCCCGGCTTTTTGAGCTTCATCAGCCTGCTCGTAAACGTCCAGCAGCTTCTCGGCCTGCCGCCCGGCGTCGAACGTCGCCGCTTTTTGGCGGGCGTTCTGCTTCAACTGTTGAAATAAGTCCTCATCATCAACCACCCGCCGGATGGCCTCGGCCAGCGCCTCGCTGTCGTCCGGCGTGAGCAGCCCATCCTGACCCTCTTCGACCACATCCCGCGTGCCGGAGCCATCGACGGCTACGACCGGCAAATCGGCAGCCATCGCCTCCATCGTCACCAAACCCTGCGTTTCCGTAACCGAGGCGAAACAGAAAATATCGGCGGCCTTGAGATAGCCGGGAACCTCGGCAAAGGGGACTTGGCCCGTAAATTCGACCTGCTGTCGAATATTCAAGTCAGCCGCATACGTTTCCAGCTCCTTTCGATCCTCCCCATCGCCGATGATGACCAGCCGCACGCCCCCCCGCCCTGACATTACGCTGGCGGCGGCTTTCAGGAGCGTTTTCCAATTCTTCTCCTCAGCCAGGCGGCCAATGGAGATCAAGACGATGTCCTCTGCCCAGCCCCGCTCCTGGCGGATTGTCTCACGCCGGGCGGCCCGGAACGGTTCGACCTCGATGCCGGTGGGTATGGTGGAGACCTGCTCGGTCGCGCCATATGTCTCGGCTAACATTGCTTTGATGCTGTCGCTGGGCACCACGATGTGGTGACATTTCCGCATATACTCCCCCAGCCAACGTTCGATCACCTTCTTGACCATCGTCTGTTCCAGGGGCACATAGTGGCTATAATCCCGGTAGCGGGTATGAAAGGTGAATACAAGGGGCACTTTCAACTCTTCGGATTTTTTGACCGCCGCCCGGCCCAGCAAAAAAGGGTGATGGCTATGGATAACATCCGCTTTGAGCAGCGGCAGCAGGCGGTCGATAAAGGGAGAGACCGGGATAGCCAGGGGGAAATTTTTGGTCAGCGGCAGGTCGAGGGCCGGATAGCGGAAGATAAATGGCTGGCTGTCGCTCTGGTGGTTGGCGTGTTGGGCAAAAACAAAGACGTTGTGCCCCAACTCAATCAATGATTCCCGAAAGGTGCTGACCGAGCGGACGACGCCGCTGACCACAGGATGGTAGGTATTGGTAAAGAAGGCGATGTGGCGACGCTGGCTCATGGGTTGCCTCCTATCGGTCTGTTTTCCAGATGGCGGCGGTAGACGTAGTAGGCGTGGACGACCATGCCCGCGCTCCAGGTCAGCGGGGCTTCGGAGGTGTACCAGAAGGTGGATAGGTAGCGGCCATCGTTGCCATACACCTCGTGGATGACCCCATCCCGGACAATGACTGCCGCCATCCGGTCGAGCAACGTTTTGGCCTCCTCCAACCGCTCCATACGGGCCAGGGCGATGATGTGCCAGCCCCCCAGCCACAGCCAGGCGTTGGAGGTGTGATAATCGGGGATGCCGCCCAGCCGATTTTCGATGGCGATAAATTTGCTGGGGTAGGCCCGATGGACGACCTGGGTCGGCACGGGGTCGGCCATGCCGAAATCCCGCATATTGTCCAGAATGGCGTGGGCCTGTCTGGTCGTGGTAAAGTCCCAGGCAATGGCCAACAGGTTACCACTGCTGCTCAGGTTGTCGAAGATTTCATTGGTCACGTAGTAGCCCAAATCCTCCCGCCAGAAGTGGTCGTTGATCGACGCTTTGAGATGGGCGGCTCGGCTCGTGAAATAGGCGTGATCCTCGATCCACTGGTAACGAGCGGCGGCCTCGGCCAGATCGTGCAAAGCTCTCCAGTACAGAATGTTGACGTACATGACCCGGCCCCGGCGAGCGATGCTGTCGGCCCAGTCGGCAAAATTGCCCTGATGGAGCAAGCCATCCGCCTCCAGCGCGTGGCTCTCCAGCCAGGTGATGGCCCGTTTCAGCGCCGGCCAATGCTGCCGGGCAAAGTCGTGATCCTCGGCCCGATAGGCGTAGTTGAGGGCAGCGATGACCAGCAGCGCGTTGCCATCCAGGGAAATGGTGTTGTGGGCGGTGATATATTTCGGCTTGAGCGGGGCGTGGATGGGCTGTTCCCGCTTGAAGAGGGAGTGGAGGTAGCGGTCCAGAATACTGGTCGAGTGAATCTTGACCGGGAATTGGCCGGTGGGCCGCTGGTTGAGCAGAAAGAGTTCCAGCGTCTCCTTGAAGGCCGTGATTTCCTCCAGTTCGAGCAGGCCGAAGCTGGCAAAGCCGAAGTCCCGCGCCCACGGCTCGCGGAAGTTACGGGTCCCGGCACACAGGACCCACTTTTCCCGGCCATCCGGCAGCCGCCGCTTTTCGATCCCGGCCCGCACATTAGCGGCGGCGATGCTGACCGCTTTGGCTTCCAGCAATGCTGCATCATCAACACCGGCCGGCAGGTCCACCCCCTTCAACAGAGGTTGGTTCAATAAACGCCGCCAATAGGTAAGTAGTTGCCAGAAGATATAGCCGCCCAGCGCCGCCAGGGTTGCCCACAGCCCAACACGCCGCCAGGGAATATGTTGTTTAGGAGAAGGTTTTTGTTCAGTCATACCCCCTATTTTAGAGGAGAGTGCGGTTAAATGACAAATCGGGGCTGGGCGGCATTGAGCTTTTGATTTGAGCGATCATTTGGGCTAAAATAGCCTGACCCGGCGTTGACCCTGACACCCCGGAACGGTTCGCCTACGATACGGCCCTGTTCCGGGAGGTTGAAAATTTTTCGAGCGGCCTGAAAAGGCGTGGGCGGACGAGCGGGATGAGCAGGAGATCAGGAATTGGTTGGATGATTATAAGTAGATGTCATTAGAGGATGAAATATGTTAGAAACAATATCGCATGACCGCAGTGATGAAAGTCCAGAATCAAAAGCACGCTGGTTTCAATCTTTATCTTTAGCAGAACGTATGGATATGCTTTGCTTCTTTACTGATTTAATCCTTGATAATAATCCAAAAATAGTGGATAAGTAAGCCACTTTTGAAAACATCGCTTGTTGTTCCTCTACGCTACTGCTACAATTTAACTTGAGATAAACGTCAGGTTAGAGATTTCTGATTTTTCTACCAGAGAATCGAAATAAGCACCAGGAAGGAATGATGATGGATTCAACCGAACTATTCAGTCCAGATATCGAAACCCGTTACAATGCCTCAATTTTATACGGAGAGAAGCATCAAGAGCCATTTGCATCCTGGCCTCGCGGATGTTGGGGAAGCGCAAATGCTTGGTTAATGCTCTGTGGTCCAAGTCCAGGTCGGGCCGATGATCCCGCTCAAAGATCATTAGGTGGCGGTGACCGCCCTAAAGACGTACCGGTATGGATCGGCAAAAACGCTGGCAAAATAGATTTCCAAAGTAATAAAGCACGTAACAAACGATGGCGTAATTTAGTCTATTCTGTCTTTGGAGATGAGGAACAAGGGGATAGTTTGACGTGTGTTGCTAACCTTGATTGGGGCAACTATGGGAATTACAAAGATATTCCCGTAGAAAATTTAAAACAAGGTCCTGCTACCGTGTTGGAAGTGATGCAAGCATGTCAAC
>CAZWZZ010000768.1:0-3671 GCA_964638395.1 uncultured Caldilineaceae bacterium | reverse complement strand
GTCACCTTTCACGGCACGCCGGAGTGGGCGCTCGACGACATCCTGGTGACAGAGGTGGTCTGGCTACCGACCGAGTCTCAGGTCCGCAGTATGCTGGAAGCCCACCTGGTGCCGGAGCCTGAGCCAACCCTAAAACTGGAAAGCAGCGCCGACGGCTATCTGTGCCAGATACAGTTCCGGGGCGAAACACTCCGATTCGAGGCGTTTGGGGCCAGTGATGCCTATGGCCTGGCTCTGCTGCATATTTTGAAAAGCCAAAATTCATGAAGGATTTTGGCCCGAACGCGAATAAATTATCAACAAAGGAGTACGATGGCTGCATTAACGGCTGAACAAAAACGAGCAACCGACATCGAGGTTGACATCAAGCAACGTCAAGTGCGGATCACCTGGGCCGACGGCTACAAGAGCCTCTTTACCTTTGACGCACTCCGCAAAAATTGTCCCTGTGCCGTCTGTGCCGAGCAACGCAAAAATGCGGACCCGCTGCGGGTTCTCCAATCTGACCAGATCGTGACCAAAGCCGAACTGGATTTGGAAACGCCGGTCGAGATGGTCGGCAATTACGCCCTCCAATTTTTCTGGGCCGATGGACACCGCACCGGCATCTACACCTTTGAGTTTTTGCGCCAGAACAGTCCTTAAGCGACCGCGCATCTGTGGGCAGGCAATGAAGGGACGGGAATGACCCTTAACCACTGTAAGGAGTCTACCGTCCATGATTATTTTTTCGATTCGCCCTGCCCTTTTTCTGACCGGCCTGGTGAGCCTGATACTTATCGGCTTGCTGACCGCCTGCCATAACGTGTCGCTGCCGCCGGTTGAGCAAGCCGCTCTGCCTACGCCGTCGCCGTCCGCTACACAGACTGTCTCCCCACCGCCGACCCCGACGACCGTCCCGCCCACGGCCAGCCCATCCCCAACCGCCAGCCCAACGCCACGCCCGACAAACACCCCCACGCTGACGCCCACACCGCCCCGGCCAGCCCAACTACTGGGCAGCGTCATGGTGCTGGAGTATCACCTCATCGGCCAGCCGGAGGCTCGCTGGCAGCGGACGCCGGACAATTTCCGGGCCGATGTGGCCCGACTGCACGCCGCCGGCTACACCCCGGTCAATCTCATCGACCTGAGCCAGGGTTTCCCCGATTTACCCCCCGGCCATAAACCGGTAGTGTTGACCTTCGACGACTCCGACATCAGCCACTTCCGCTATCTCGATAATGGGGAGATCGACCCCGACTCGGCGGTGGGCATCCTGTACAATTTCCACCAACAACACCCGGCCACCTGGCCAATGAAAGCCACCTTCTTTGTCCTGCAAGATGTCGATGTTCCGACACGGATTCTCTTCGGTCAGGCTGAGGTAGCCGATAAAAAATTGCAGTGGTTGATCGACCACGGCTTTGAAATCGGCAGCCATACCATCTCCCACTTCGATCTGGCCGCCGGGTCGGATGAGCAGGTGCAGTGGCAGTTGGCCGTCAGCCAGCGACAGTTGGAGGCCCGGCTGCCCGGCTACCGGGTCCGCTCCCTGTCCGTGCCCTTCGGCAACTACCCCCGTAACGAGACGCTTTTGCGACAAGGTATTTGGGACGAAGAGTTTTATGACTACGCGAATACGGTCATGGTGGCCGGTGGTCCCAGCCCCTCGCCCCACAGCCCAGATTTCGATCCCTACCGCATCCCTCGCATCCAGGCCACCCAGGAGAATCTCGACTACTGGCTCGCCTATTTCGACCAGAATCCGGCGCTCTATTACGTTTCCGGGGAGCCGGTCAGCCCCCCGTCTCGATGAGCCGGACAGATTATTTTCCCAACCCGGCCTGCCGCGCCTTGACGATAGCCTGCGCCCGGTCGGCCACTTGTAGCTTGCTGAAAATGTTGGAAATGTGGTTACTGACCGTCTTGGCGCTGATGTGCAAGTGCCGGGCGATTTCCTGATTATTGTCCCCCTGAGCAATGAGGGCCAGCACCTCTCGCTCCCGGTCGGTTAAATCGGGGAAGGGATCGAGCGTGTGAGTGGGGCCGGTGGTGCGCCCGACATTTTGGAAAAAGGCCGTCAGTCGCCCGGCCATCTTTGGCCCAAAGAGGGCTTCCCCCTCGGCCACGGCCCGGATGGTTTTGAGAACCTCCGCTTTATCCGCCCCTTTGAGAATGTAGCCCCGCGCCCCGGCACACATCGCCGCAAAAAGCGAGTCGTCATCCTCCAACATCGTCAGCATAATGATACCGGTGTCCGGCTTGAGGGCTAACACCTGCTGGGTGGCCTCGATGCCGTTCACGTCCGGCATATTGATGTCCATCAAGACCACATCCGGGGCCAGGCTTTCCACCAACGTCACGGCTTCCCGTCCGGTTCCGGCTTCGCCGACCACCTCCATATCCGGCACAGTCATCAAAATTGCGCTCAACCCATCCCGAAAGAGGGTGTGGTCATCTACGATTAAAACTCGAATGGGAGTCATGTCTTTTCCCTACGTAAATAAAGTGTGTAGGACAAACTTAAGTTTGTCCTACACATCCAATTTCTTTGTGAACTTTGTGCAGTCGCATCTGAACCGGCTCGGCAAAACTTAACGTCAAGGCCGGGGTCGTCTTGGCCTCATTCAACTGGTGCAACCGGAATTGCCGGGCAATGGTGGCCAGAATCAGTTGCGCTTCCATTTCGGCAAAACCGTTGCCGATGCAGGTGCGCGGCCCCAGGCCGAAGGGAAAATAAGCCCCTTTGGGCAGAGATTGCTCCAGCCCCGCCAGCCAGCGGGCCGGACGAAACGTCAAAGGCGCTTCATACCAGCGGTCATCTCGGTGAACAACGTATGGCACAATGGCGAGCGCACTGTTATCCAGAATGGCTTCATCCCGAAGGGTCAAGCCCGGCGACGCTTCCCGAAAAAGAAACCAGGCCGGGGGGTAGAGCCGTAGCACTTCTTTGATGATGGCCTGGGTTAAGGGTAATTGTGGTAAATCGTCGAATGTGGGAGAGCGCCCCTGTAAGACATCAGTCAATTCAGCCTGCAAGTCGGCGGCGATGTCGGGGTGTTGGGAGAGCAGCACCCAGGTCCAGTTGAGCAAAACGGCGGTCGTCTCGTGTCCGGCGATGTAAAGCGTCACCAACTCGTCCCGCAACTGCTGATCGCTCATTGTGTCGCCGGTTTCCTCGTCCCGCGTAAAGAGCAGGGTCGAGAGCAGGTCGGCTGGGCTGTCTGCGTCACCCAGCGCCCGCCGTTCATCGATCATCTGATACACCAGCCGGTCAAGGGCCTCCGCCCCCCGTCGCTTTTGCCGCAAGGCCGGCGCGGGAAACCAGTCCGGCAGCAACATCAGCAGAGGCGATTGATTTTGGGCCGTCAAGCCCTGGCTTAGGTCATGCATCGCCTGTTGAACGAGCGAGATTTTTTCGGAGGCATCTGCCGAAAAGAGGGCATCCAACACAATGGTGAAGGTCAAGGCATGCATCGCTTCATCGATGACGATGGTCGTCCCCTCCTGCCACTGGGTTAGCATCGCTTCGGTATGGCGGACAATTTTGTCAGCATACCGGCCGATTTGGCCGTGATGGAAGGCCGGTTGCATCAATTTGCGCTGTCGTCGCCAATGATCGCCTTGACTGGTGAACAACCCATTGCCAAATGATGATTTCAGCATCCGCAGCCCCATAGCCGGTTTTT
>CAZWZZ010000767.1:0-3676 GCA_964638395.1 uncultured Caldilineaceae bacterium | reverse complement strand
GCGGCCACGCTGCCTTTGCCCTGAGCCTCGATTTTAGTTTCCGACTGGTCAACCCGCTCGGCCTGGATCAACGTCCCGCTGCCGGTCTGGCTGGCAGCCCACCCGTGAGCGCCGGCTTGCGACGAATTGGAGGCCGGGTTAGATTGAGCCTCTCGCCGGGCCAGCCACCCGCCGATGAGGGCCGCCACCGGGGAGCCAAGCCAGAGAATGAGCTGGATGATGCCGGTCACGCCTTGAATCGTGTTGCTGTTCGCCCCGGCAAAGGCCAACAGCGGCGGCAGCCAAACCTCTCCCCAATAAGCCAGCGCCGCCAGCCCCGCCGCCGCACTGAGGGTGATGAGCAGTATGATGAGCCATTTTTTGAGGGGCATACATTTGTCTCCTGGTCAGGGGCAGAACCACAATCAGTACTCCGCAATTAGAGGCTCGAAGCCGGTCCGTGACCGGCGTCGTGGGTCACGGACCCACTCCGAGCTATTTTCTTTGCGGTCTACTGACAATTTGTTTGCGCGTTCCACTGTGGGTCGCTCCTGTGGGTGTGGGTGGGTTTATTGTAACACAGTATCGCCGATAAAAAAACGTGCCTACACAATGGTGTAGGCACGTTGGATTTACATCTTTAGGAATGAGCCGGGTGTATTTCAGTTTTGGGGCGAATTATAGCCCTCCACGATTTAACCGCCCCGATGGAAGGTTGGAAGGCTGGAAGATTGGTCACACGCCTGATAACCAACCTTCCAAAACTTCCACACTTCCAATTGGTCTAAAATCTGCCCCAAAACTGAAATGCTCCCAATGAGCCGTAAAGCGTAAAACGTGAAACGTAAGCGGTTAGTAACTATTCAGCAGCCTCCCCAAACGATCACTTTTCGCGGGGATTTGGGGATTAGGGGATAAATTCTTAGATAAAATCCCCAAATCTCCTAATCCCCGCTATGACATCGCTGTTTTTAGGACAACGGCTGAATAGATACAGCGGTTATTTTGTCAACATCATTACGCTTTGCGCCTTACGTTTTACGACGGTGTCAACCAAATTTCTTGGAGATATGAACCATCCCGTCAATCAATAGACATTCGCAACAGACCCTCATCATATTCCGTAGTTACTACCCACCGGCTCTCCATAAATCCGCGCATAATACGGTTAACAAGAAGGCCGTCTGTATTATATACTATGCCTGTTCGTTCACCACCCGCGCCAAACATCGTCAGATAAGCCTTAAGTAAAAGAAGAATAAGTCATCGACCACCGCATCTACGAACAGGAGGCGTCATCTTATGCAAACGATTATTGCTGAAACCACGACCACTCGCAGAAGTCCCGTACCTGAATTGAGCTTTCGGGTAATGGCCCGTTGCCCCTCGACCAATAAAATGGCTATTCGGAGCGATAAAGACCCCCTGAACGTGCCCGGTGGTCAGGCCACGTGGTGGCGTTGTTCAGCCTGCAAAGGGTGGCACGTCTCCATTGAAGATGATTGAAGATGTTTAAACGACTCCCCCTCTAAAAAGTCGGACTTTTTCAAAAAGCCCGACTTTTTTGCCCTTATAAAAAACAAAAAGCGGGGTTACACCCCGCCCGTACTACTGCTGCCCTATAAATGAGCCTCCAAACATATTACCCCTTGCGAGCCAACGAGCGCATCGTGGGGCACGCCAGCCGGTAGCTCCATGCGGTCACCCGCCTTCAACTCCACTTTATCCCCGGCTTCCGGCAAACCGAAGGTGATGGAGCCATCAACCACATAAATCACTTTGTGATAAGCGTGGCTGTGAACGCTATAAATATCCCCCGGCCCATTCGACCAGCGGTAGGAGCGCAGGCCCTCCGCCGCCAAACGTTGCCGAATGGACGTCTCGCTCATCCCGTTATTATTTGTCCAGGTTTGTACTTTAATACTTTGATTCACCATTGAGTATGCCTCCTCTTTTATTTACGCCATTGTTCGGCAGTAGTTTAACATGTAAATTCCCCTTTGTCCAGATTCCACTTTATTCATGGAATATACCTGGGATGGTCAAGTGACATGCCTCCGCCGCCTCAAACCATTGGCAAAAAATTTAAGATTATGCTACACTACTCCTACCCTACACCCGCTTGAAATATCCAGACACAATGACACAATCCAAACCTCTGCTCCGGCAGGGGTTGCTTTATTATCAGCGCCATCATAAAACTATAGATCATCGAGGTAAAAAAATTATGACAAAGAACGGACACCCCAAAACCCTCTTCGAAAAAATTTGGGATCAACATATCGTTATGGCCGAGCCGGGCAACCCGTCGGTGCTATACATCGACCTCCATCTCGTCCATGAAGTGACCTCGCCCCAGGCTTTCACCGGGCTGCGCCAGAAAGGCTTGAGCGTGCGCCGCCCTGAAAAAACGGTGGCCACGATGGACCACGGCATCCCGACCACGCCGCCGAGTATGCCCATCGCCGATGAGTTGGTCGTGCGGCAGATCAGCCAACTGGAGAAAAATTGTGAGGAGTTCAACATTCCCCTGCACGGCCTGCACAGCCCCAACCGGGGCATCGTCCACGTCATCGGCCCGGAATTGGGGCTAACCCAGCCGGGGATGACCATCGTCTGCGGCGATAGCCACACCAGCACCCACGGCGCGTTTGGGGCGCTGGCCTTCGGCATCGGCACCAGCGAGATCGAACACGTCCTGGCCACGCAATGTCTATTACAGGTCAAGCCCAAAACCTGCGCCGTTCGGGTCGAGGGGCAGTTGCGCGACGGCGTTTCGGCCAAAGACATCATCCTCAACCTGATCTCCCGCATCGGCATCGGCGGCGGCACCGGCCACGTCTTTGAATATACGGGCAGCGCCATCCGCAGCCTGTCGATGGAGGAGCGGATGACCATCTGCAATATGTCGATTGAAGGCGGAGCGCGGGCCGGGATGGTCGCCCCGGATGACAACACCTTCGAATATATCGCCGGCCGGCCCCACGCCCCGCAAGGGCCAGCCTGGGAGCAGGCCGTGGCCCATTGGCGCACGCTGCCGACCGACGAAGGGGCCACCTTCGACAAAGAGATCCTCATCGACGCCAACAAACTGGAGCCGATGATTACCTACGGCACCAACCCCGGTATGGGCCTGCCCATCAGCCAGCCGATCCCCGACCCGGCCACCCTCAAAGATGTCAGCGAGCGGCAAACATTGGAAAAGGCGCTGGCCTATATGGACCTCCGGCCCGGGGCGTCGCTGCTGGGCAAAAAGGTGGATGTCGTCTTCCTGGGCAGTTGCACCAACTCCCGCCTCAGCGACCTGCGCCTGGCGGCCGGCCTGATTAAAGGGCGCAAAGTGGCCGACGGCGTCTATATGATGGTCGTCCCCGGCAGCCAGCAGGTCAAAGCCCAGGCCGAAGCGGAGGGGCTGGATAAAATCTTCAAAGAGGCCGGAGCCGACTGGCGAGAGGCCGGCTGCTCGATGTGCATTGCCATGAACGGCGACCAATTAGAGCCGGGCCAGTATGCCGTCAGCACCAGCAACCGCAATTTTGAGGGACGCCAGGGCAAAGGCGGGCGCACCTTCCTGGCCAGCCCGCTGACCGCCGCCGCAACCGCCGTCAATGGCCAGATTACCGATGTGCGGACGATGTTAGCTTAGGGCCAATACCTTTCAAATAAGACGATTCTTCGGAGCTATGTCGCTCGCCAC
>CAZWZZ010000766.1:0-3681 GCA_964638395.1 uncultured Caldilineaceae bacterium | reverse complement strand
ACTGACCAGTGACTCATCATCCAACTTTGGGATCATTTAAATCTTGGAACTGCCTTAAATCAACTATTTGCAATTAACAGGCGTACAACGGATGTTAGTTGAATTAACGATTACCAATTTTGCCATCATCGATAAATTGTCGCTCCGCTTTACCGACGGCTTCAATGTGCTGACCGGGGAAACCGGGGCCGGGAAGTCGATCATCATCGACGCGGTGACGATGCTGCTGGGCGGGCGGGCCGATACCAGCCTGGCCCGGGCCGGGGCGGAGCGGGCCCGCGTCGAGGGTATCTTCCGCCTGTCGCCGGAGCTGCGGGCGCTCATCGACCCCATGCTGGAAGCGGAGGGCTTGGAGGGGGATGACCCCGACGTCCTTCTTCTGGGGCGGGAGCTACGCAACACGGGCCGGAACTACTGCCGCATCAATGGCCGGACGGTCAACCTGAGCCTGCTGCGGCAGGTGGCCGAGCCGCTGGTCGATATCCACGGCCAGAATGACCACCTCAGCCTGCTCCAGGTGCGCCATCACCGCCGCTTTCTGGACAGCTACGGTGGCCTGGATACTCAGCGAGAGGCTATTGCCGGGGAGGTGCGCCGCTTGCAGCGGGTGCGCCGGGATCTGGCCGAGCTACAGCGGGATGAAAAGGCGTTGGCCCAGCGGGTCGATCAATTGACCTTTCAAGTCGAAGAGATCGAAACGGCGGCCCTCAAAGCGGGTGAAGAGGAAGACCTCAACATCGAGCGGAACCGGCTGGCCAATGCCGAGCAACTGCACCAGTACGCCAGCGAAGCCTATCTCTATCTGGTGGCCGACTCGGATGAGCAGCCGGCGGCCACCGATTTACTGGGGCAGGTGGCCCGCCTGGTGAGCAACCTGGCCAAGTTGGACCAAACATTTGAGGCCCATCAGGAGCAAATCGACAGTCTGGTCTATCAGATCGAAGATTTTGCCGAAACGTTGCGGGAGTACACTGAAAATGTGGAGTTTGACCCGAACCGGCTGCAAGAGGTAGAGGAGCGGCTGGCCCTTATTTTTAGCCTCAAGCGCAAGTATGGCGGCTCGATTGAGGAGATTTTGGCCTATGGCGAAAAGGCCCAGACCGAATTGGACGCCATCACCCACAGCGAAGAACGAATTGAGGAGCTGCGGGCCGAGGAGGAGAAACTCCGCCATAAAATTGGGGAGATGGGGTTGGCCCTGTCCAACGCCCGGCGACAGGCCAGCACCAGCTTGTCGGATGGGGTGGTCGGTCAGTTGGCCGATTTGGGGATGGCCCACGCCGATTTTGCCGTGGAGGTCAAATGGGAGCCTGATCCCGACGGGGTGTATATTGAAACCGACGACGGCCCCCAAACGGTCACGTTTGATGATACCGGCATCGACCGCATTGAGTTTCTGATTGCGGCCAACCCCGGCGAGCCGCTCAAACCGCTGGTCAAAGTGGCCTCCGGCGGGGAAACCAGCCGGGTCATGCTGGCCCTCAAGACAGTCTTGGCCCTGAGCGATGAAACGCCAACCCTGATTTTCGATGAAATCGACCAGGGCATCGGCGGACGAGTCGGGGGTGTGGTTGGGCGCAAATTGTGGGGGCTGGCCAAACGGGGGCAGCATCAGGTGTTGTGCATCACCCACCTGCCCCAGATCGCCGGGTATGCCGCCACCCATTACCACGTCTCGAAGCTGGTGGAAGCGGGGCGGACCCGCACGCAACTCAACCAGTTGGTCGATGAGCAACGGGTGGAGGAGTTGGCCCAGATGCTCGGCGCTCTCAGCGACAGCACCCGCCAGAGCGCCCGCGAAATCTTGGCGGAGGCGGCCACGACGAAGGTGGCTGAGTCCGGCCCGCAGGTCGCTCAAGGTGCGTTGCTTTAGATTATGTATTATCGTCCTCAGAAAAAGAGCCGTGGTCCCTTCGTGACCTTGCTTTTGTGGCTGCTCTTAATCGTGGCCACGGGCACGTTTATCCTGATGTTGAGTATCTACGTGGGCTACATCGACTACCAGCCCCCGACATTGGTTCAGCAGTTTGAACCGACTCCGACCCCGACCCGGCCCGCCGCTCTTTATATTGGCGATGGGGATGCATATTTTGCCGAAGGGAAGTTGCGCCAGGCGATTGATGCCTATCAAGAAGCCATCCGCATTACCCCCGACAATGACATCCCCTACATCCGCCAATCCCGGCTGCTGGTCTACACCGGCGAAACGGCTAAGGCGGTTGATCGGGCTGAAAAAGCGGTGCTACTCAACCCGACCAGCCCCGAAAATTTAGCCTACTACTGCCGTGCCCTCGATTGGGAGGCTCGCTATGCCGAAGCCTTCGAGGCTTGCTCCTGCGCCATCGAACTGGCCCCGGATTATGCCGAGGGGTATGCCTTTCTGTCGGAGGTGTACGCCGACCAGGGCAACTGGAATCTGGCCCGCGACACGGCCCAACAGGCTATCGACGCCAATTTCCAGAGTATGGATGCCCATCACAAGATGGGCTATGCTCTGGAGGTGCGGGGCCAGTATGAGGAGGCTCTGGAATATTACCAAAATGCCATGACCCTGGCTCCGAATTTAGGGCCGCTTCACATTGATGTCGGGCGCAGTTATTATGCCCTCGGTGACTATGAAACGGCCGGCGACTATTTCAAAAAAGCGATTCGCTTACACCCGACCGGGCCGGAAGCGTACAACTGGCTGGGCTGGACTTACTACACGAATGGAGATTTCCCACGCGCTATCGACGCTCTGGAACAAAGTATCGGCGTAGACCCAACTTATATTGTTAGCAACAACCGGCTGACCAGCTCGTGGGGCAACCTGGCCACCGTCTATTACGTGCGCCAAAATTTTGAACGGGCCATCGAGCTATATCCCAAAGCCATCCAGTTGGCCGAGCGGCAATTTGTCCGCCGCGCCCGGCAGGTCGAGCTTTACACCGAGATCGAAACCTTTAGCGGGGTCGAGCGCGTGCCCGTGCTGCGGGGCTATTTCGTCGAGCCGAACAGCGGGGCGACGATGACCGACATTGCCCAGATCGAGCCGATCACCTACCGGCCTTCATTGGATCTCGACCCGGAGCAAACGTGTGCGGCCTCGATTGTCCAGGGCATCAATAATGAAGAAACTTTGGCTGGCTCCACCCAAACCCTATCCACGACCCAAACCTTTAGCCAGACCACCGGCACGGCCACCCTCGACTTCACCAGTTCTATCTTGACCCTAAACTTACAAAACTTGCCCCCGACCGAGACTCCTTACGAGATCAAAGTCACCTTCTGGCCGGATCGCACCGATAGCGTGGGCTTTGTGCAACCCGACAATCAGGGGACTATTCAGGTCAATATCCAATTTGAGGAGACGTTGCAGGCCCCGATTGAATATTATTACACCCTGGGCCTTTCTTACGCCTATCTGGACCCGCCCAATTGTAACGAAGCCGTGCCCTGGCTGCTAAAATCTCTGGAAATCGACAGGTCAGGGGGCAACCCGGCCTGGGCCGGCTTGCGTATCTGTCCCACCTCCAACTCACCCCCAACACCGATCCCGACCTGGACACCCACACCCGACGTAGAAGGCTGATTGTTGGATTGAATACTTCGACAATGTCACATTAACATCATTTGGCCCTGAAAATCCCCCCCAGCCCCCCAAAGGGGGGAGCAAAGCCAGAAATTCCCCCCGCTGGGGGG
>CAZWZZ010000765.1:0-3690 GCA_964638395.1 uncultured Caldilineaceae bacterium | reverse complement strand
TAATCCCAGCCAGAGGGCGGTCAACAGGTTGAGAATTGAGTTGCTTATGGCCTCAAAGTTTGCCAGAGTAAATGGTTTGTATAGGATCAGAAAAAGACCGAGAACAAAAATCAATCCGGCAGCTTTGATCGGGAGCCTGCGTCGTCCAACCGATAAAACGGCTCCCAGAATGAGAATGGTGCCCCAGTCAACCAGAGACACCTCGGCTATTTTGTTGCCAATGAATCCAAAATCAGCCGCCGTAAAAGGTTTCTGGACGACAAAAAAGCTGCCGAGGATAAAAAATATCCATAACACAAAGAGGCTGTTTATCAACCATTTTGTGTACTCATTTTTCATTATCACGTCCTCGTTAGCCGTCGATGTTGTAAATCAATCACAGTATGCTAAATTTCACACCTCACTCGCGGTTAACCACAACCCCCGCCAATCGGCAGCGTAGAGAAGCAGCATCAGGGCCGGGAGGAGGCCGTGCATCATCACATTTTCCCAATCACCTTCCAGGGTAATGATAAAAACGCCCCACATCAACAGCAAAAGGGTGACTTCGCTGAGAACAATCGGCCACTTGGATTTGGGGTGGGCCGAGGCCAACCGGTAAAAGAAAAAGAAGAGCGGCAAGTAAAGAATGACCTGGTTGGTGGTGGCCGAGCGGAAGGTAATCAGGCTGCTGACGATGAGCGTGGTTTGAATGGCCCAGGTGTACCCGCCGGGCCGGTTGCGGAAGGCCAGCCACCAGCCGGGTAGCAGCAGCAAGAAAAAGAGAGCGGACAGAATGGGCGTCAAAGGCGCAGCCAGGCTGGCCGGCAAAAAATAGTGCAGCAGATTTTCCAGCGGCGTGCCAAAGGCCACATAATCGCTATACGCAATGGCGTTCTTGACGAAGTCGAAGGGCCAGGTGGGGACAAACAGCATGGCGCTGAAAAAGAGCAGGCTCAGGCTGATGATAAAGCTGGCGATCAAATACCACCGTTTTTGGAGCAAGGCCCACAGAAAGATAAACAGCAGAATCATGACCACCATTTGGGGTTTGATGGTGGTGATCGACAGAAAAATACCGGCCCAGCCATCCCACCGCTGCTCGATGGCCCACAACCCCAAAAATAGGGCCAAACCGACCAGGATCGAAAATTGGCCGAGGATAATGGCCCGCGCCCCGTTGTAGAAGAAAATTCCCCACAAAATTGTGACCACCATCAACCACCTGGAAGGTCGCCAGCCGGACAGCCACACGGCCAAAATTGTCAGGGCCAGCAGCATAAATTGGAGCAAGGTCATCCAGATGGCTTGCGCCCAGGCGTAAGGCAGCAAACTCAGGGGCCAGAAGAAGTAGAAGGTATACAGAGGGTAGGCAAAATAGGCTTCATCCTTATCCGCCGGCGTCGTTTCCCGGCCAAACATGCCCAGTTGAGCTTTGATGGCTACCGAATCGTCAAAAGGATTGGTTCCGTGCAGCAGATATTCCCGGCCCCCAAGCCAGCGGACGAAGAAGTCGTTGGCGCCGGGGAATTTGCTGGTAAAAACGAAGTAGAGGGCCGTTGACTCCGCCGCGATTAAGAAAAGGAGGAGTAGGGCCAGAATCATCCATTGCGTCCAAGATTGCCGTGAGCGACGAATGGACGGGGTCGATTGGTTAATCATTCTGCTGCATAGCCCCCAAGGTCTCGGTTTCCAAATCGACGAGCCACAGTTCGATGCCCCGAAAATGTTGGTAATCGACAATATTATCGGCGTGGGTCTCGAACCAGCGGACCAGCCGGGGGTTGCGTTTCGGGTCGGTTGACCAGTATCCGGCCGGTTGGAGAGGCTGCATCGGGTAGTGTGTCGGGCGGCGAGTGTAGGGATAGACCACCCAGGCCCGCTCGTGACCTGCCGTCAGCGGTTGAATCGGGTATTGCTCCAAGTTGAGACTGAGCGGCTCCTGAGCGGCAGTCCCCTGGTAGTAGTAATCAAAGACGAATTTGATGTGGGTGGTGTAGAGTAGCACCACGTCATCCGGCTGCTCGTGTTGAGCGATGTAGGCCGCTGTGCCGCGCCAATCATCTTTCCAAAAGGCGGGGTCGAGGCGCGTAGTCAGAAGGCCGTAACCACTGGCTAGAACTAGCCCCCCGCTGAGGAGCAGTCGCCAGCGGGCGGCGGTCAGGCGGGTGGCTCCAAAGGCTAAAAGCAGGAGTAGGCCGGGGATGGCAAAAGAGAGGTAGCGGTCGGCGTAAAAGGAGCGGCGCTGGGAAACCAGCCAGGTTACTAAGGGCGGCAGGATGAACCACAGCGCGAGCAGCCAGCGGGCCTGTTTGAGCCTCGTTTTGTGAGGCGGCAGGCGGCGAAGGGCCAACCACCCCGCCATTCCAAAGAGGAAAATTGCCGGGATTGATAACAGCCAGGCCAGATTGCTGCTGCCGAGGGCTAAATTCCAGAGCGTCATCAAAAAATCGAGGGGCGAGGGCTGCACCAGAAAGCCGATGCCGAAAGTCTGTGTGTCGCGGGTGGCCGTCAGAAAAAGCCAGGGCAGGAGGGGCAATCCGGCGATGATTTGGGTCACGGTCCAGGGGCGCAAGCTGCGGTAATGGCGCGAAAAGGTGGTCATCAGAAAAATAAATTGAATGGTAGGGATTAAAAAACCGAAATAGTGAATGGCAAAGATGAGACTGTTGACCCCGGCCAACAGCAGCCAATAGCGCCGCCGTTTCGTCTGGAGAGCCTGCCAGAAAGCTAACATACTGGCCAAAGTGAGGGCGCTGAATAGACTGTACATCCGGGCTTCCTGAGAGAGCCACACTTGAAGCGGGTTGACAGCCATCAGCAACGCTCCCAAAAGTCCCACATTGCGATTGAACAGAATTTGGCCCGTTTTATAAACAAGGGCCACCGCTAAAATACTGAAAACGGCGGCCAGGAAACGCTGTCCAAATTCGGACGTGCCCCATAAGGCCAGAGCGCCTTTGTGAATGACGTAAAAGAGGGGTGGATGAACACCATCGCTGAGAATAGCCTCGAACAGGGTGGGCCAGGGGGCCAAGCCCACAACCAGGCTAAAACTTTCATCGAAGGCGATGCTTTGGACCGGGAGCCAGGGCAGGCGCAGGAGCGTGGCCAGCAACAAAATGAAAGACATTGCGGCCAGGGAGAACCAATATTTAAATAGAAAAATATGCGAAAGGAGAGCCTTGTTTTGCATTGTTTGTAAGTGTCAATGACATTTTGCATACCCTAAACACTACACCAGATTGAGAAAACAGCGGATTTCTCGTTTTTCTATCCGTTTTGTAGGGGTCAAGAATATATTGCAGCCGAGATATAACAACGAATTTTAGGGATTAACCGAATCCACCTCTGGGATCACATAGAACTCTGTCAACCCCATCAATACGTTGTCATATTCAAACGTTGCCACTGCAACATATGTACCAGTACACTTTTCCACTCGCCTCTTTCTCAATCCGTTGTACTGTTATTCAAGAAGCGATATTTGAGCAGGGTCCAGACGGCCACCGGCCCATCATACCAGCGAATTTTTTTGCCTTCATCCCAGGAACGGGGATCGTAGGAAATTGGGACTTCTTGAATCGGTACGCCCCGCTGGAGCAATTTGCCGGTCATTTCGGGGCAAAAGTCGAAGCCGTCCGTCTCCACGCCAATCTCACGGAGCAGGTCCGTCTTGATGACTTTGTAGCCGGTGGCTTCGTCGGTAAT
>CAZWZZ010000764.1:0-3694 GCA_964638395.1 uncultured Caldilineaceae bacterium | reverse complement strand
GCCAAACAAACCATCCTCCGCCGCTCGCCGGTGGGGGAGGTGACGCTGACGCCGACGCTGGCCACAGGCATCGAACGGGTTTTTGGCGAACCGCTTGGCATCGAGGCCGCCGTGCAGCGCATCCTGGCTGATATTCGGGCGCGGGGGGATGTTGCCGTCATCGACTGGACGGAGAAAATCGACGGGGTGCGGCTGGCTGACCTGCGGGTTCCCGCCGAGGCGATTGAGGCCGCCTACGACAATCTCGACGCCGAGCTGCGGACGGCCCTTCATTTCGCCGCCGAGCGCATCCGCGATTTTCACCAGAAGCAGCCGAACCAAAGCTGGCTCGAGTGGCGGGAAAGTGGCGGTGCCCTGGGACAGATGGTTCGCCCTCTGGAGCGGGTCGGCGTCTACGCGCCGGGGGGCACAGCCCCCTACCCTAGCACCTTGCTGATGTGCGCCGTCACCGCCCGCGTGGCCGGCGTCGAACAGGTCATCGTCACCACGCCCAGTGGTCGGAGCGATACCATCGCTCCGGTGCTGCTGGCTGCGGCCAAAGTGGCTGGGGTCGATGCCGTTTACCGCCTGGGCGGGGCGCAGGCCGTGGGGGCGATGGCTTACGGCACGGAAAGCATAGCCAAAGTGGATAAGATCGTCGGGCCGGGCAACATTTTTGTGACCATCGCCAAGCGGCAGGTGTACGGTTTGGTCGATATCGACGGCCTGCCGGGGCCGACGGAGACGCTGGTCATCGCCGACGACCAGGCCGACCCGACGCTGGTCGCCGCTGATTTGTTAGCCCAGGCTGAACATGACACCCTGGCTTCGGCCATCCTGGTCACCCCCAGCCGCGACCTGGCCGAAGCGGTTCAGCTCGAAATCGGGCGGCAGGTGGAAGAGTTGAGCCGGGCCGAGATCATCGCCGAGAGTCTCCAAAATCAGGGGGGGGCGGTCGTTTGCGCGAATTTGACAGAGGCCGTAGAATTGGGCAATCTATACGCCCCGGAGCATCTCTGTCTCCACGTGGCAGAGCCGTGGGCATTGGCCGGGCAGGTCAAGAACGCGGGCGGTATTTTTCTGGGTGAACACGCCTATGAAGTGTTGGGGGATTACACCGCCGGCCCGACCCACGTTATGCCGACGATGGGCACGGCCCGCTTTGCCAGCCCGCTCAATCTGCGGGATTTTACCAAAATCATTTCTGTCTTTGGGCTGGATGCTACGGAAGCATCAGCCATTGCCGGTAGCGCCCAAACTCTGGCCGAAGCCGAGGGGTTGGATGCGCACGCCGCCGCCGTGAGGAGACGATTATGAAAATCCGACAAGCCACCATCGACGACGAACCCATTCTGTTAACACTCATGCGGGAGTCCCACGAACGAGAGAAAAATCCGCTTCTCGGCGAGTGGGAAAAGACCGAAGCGGCTATCACCACCCTGTTGCGGGACCCGCAGGCGGGCGAGGCCCAACTGATCCTCGATGATGAGGGGAATGAAGTGGGCTATATGATCGCCTGTCGGGGCTTTAGCCTCGATTATGGCGGCTACTTCACCTGGATCGAGGAGACCTATCTGCGCGACGTTGAGCAGAGCCGTTTTCGGGATCAGCGCTTCTCGCCATGACCGTATCACCGATGTTCGATCCCGACGATCTGATTCGGCCTGATATTGCCGACCTCACGCCCTACACGCCCATTTTACCCTTCGAGGTGCTATCCCGGCAGTTGGGCCGCCAACCGGAAGAAATTATCAAGCTGGACGCCAACGAAAATCCCTACGGCCCCTCTCCCCGCGTGGCCGAGGCGTTGGCCGCCGCCTCCTATCTGCACATTTATCCCGACCCGGAGAGCCGCGACCTGCGCCAGGCGTTGGCCGACTACACCGGGCTATCCGCCGATTATCTCCTGGCCGGTCACGGCGCGGATGAATTGATCGATCTGATTATCCGCCTCTTCGTTCAGCCGGGGGATGGCATCATCAACTGCCCACCTACCTTTGGTATGTACGCCTTCGATGGGGACATCAACGGGGCCGACGTTATCGAGATTCAGCGCCGCCCAGATTTTTCGATTGATGTAGCAGCGATTGAGGCAGTTTGGCTTTCATCGTCTGAAAACGATAGCCGGGTAAGCCAGCCGCACTTACACCCTGGGGGCGGCATGGATTCGCCCCAAATCAAACTGATCTTTGTCACCTCGCCCAACAATCCCGACGGCTCACTGTTGAGGGATGATGAGTTGAAGCGGCTGCTGGCTCTGCCGGTCATCGTCGTTTTAGATGAAGCCTACGTCGAATTTAGCGGAGGCAGCCGCATTCATTGGGTGCGGGATTACAATAACTTGATCGTACTGCGGACGTTCAGCAAATGGGCCGGGCTGGCCGGGCTACGGGTCGGCTACGGGGCCTTTCCGCCGGGCATCATCCGCCATCTATGGAAAATCAAGCAGCCCTACAATGTCAATCTGGCCGGACAGATCGCAGCCCAGGTCTCGTTGGCAGAGCAGTCGTGGTTGTTGGCAAATGTTGAGCGACTCATTCAGGAGCGGAACAGTTTTTACAGGACGCTGGCCGAGTTCGCCTGGCTGTCTCCCTACCCCAGTCACGCTAATTTTGTGTTATGTAAAGTCGAAGGCCGGTCGGCGGCGATGGTCAAGCAGCAGTTGACCGACCACGGTATTTTGGTTCGTTACTACGACTCGCCCGGCCTGAGCGACCATCTACGTTTCAGCATTGGCACCCCGGCGCAGATGGCCCGGCTACGTGAAGTTTTGCGGGAGATTTAGACATCTCCAAGACATAACGATCCAACAATCCGTAAAGCGTAAAACGAAAAACGTAACGTCCTTGTTCCGTTGGTAGGCTTTACGTTTGCCGTTTGCGTTTTATGTGGCTTCGATTTGACTGATCTTAATCTTGGAACTGTTTTGGAAAAGGAGCGACTCTTGACCCGAACGGCGACCGTCACCCGGAAAACGGGGGAGACGGATATTGAACTGACCCTCAACATCGACGGCAGCGGCCAGGCTGATGTTTCGACCGGGGTCGGCTTTCTCGATCATATGCTGGATGCCCTGGCCCGCCACGCCCGTTTCGATTTGACGGTGCGGGCCGAGGGGGATTTGCACATCGACGAGCATCACACCGTCGAGGATGTAGGTATCGTTCTGGGCCGGGCGCTGGCTGAGGCCCTCGGCGAGCGGCGGGGCATCGTCCGTATGGGCCACGCCGTCGTGCCGATGGATGAGGCTCTGGCCCTGGTGGCCGTCGATTTTGGCGGGCGGGGTTATTTCGTTTTCGACGGCCAGTTCAGCACCGAGCGCATCGGCCAGATGGGAACCTCCCTCATTCCCCACTTCTTCGAGAGCATCGCCCACGAGGGCAAGCTGAACCTCCACGCCCGGCTGCTGGCCGGGGTGGATGACCATCACCGGGCCGAGGCGCTGTTCAAAGCCCTGGCCCGCGCCCTGGATATGGCCACGCAGCCGGATGAGCGGTTGGCCGGGCAAGTGCCGAGTACGAAGGGGACGTTGACGACGTAAAACGCAAAACGTAAAACGTAAAGGCTGATAAGGGAGTTCCAGAAAAATAATGATCCCAAAAATCCGAGCTTGGGGTCAGTTGTCAGTGGTCAGTTGTCATTTGTCCTTTGCAACTGACAACTGACCACTGACTCATTATCCAACTTTGGGGTCATTTAAATCTTGGAACTGCCT
>CAZWZZ010000763.1:0-3697 GCA_964638395.1 uncultured Caldilineaceae bacterium | reverse complement strand
CCGTTGCGGTGCTGGCCAAAAATGTTGGTCTCGAAAACATCCGGCGCTTGGAGCTTCGTTTCATCAGCGGTGGCCTTGACCGTATCCATCAGCAGCAGGCGATTGCCCGGCAAAATCCGAGCGACCACCCGCATTGCAGCCTCGATATTCGTCACCGCGTTCGTGCCCGACTCGGCGGCAACGCGCAGATGGGGGCCAACTCGTCCGGTCAGCACGCCGGTTTTGGTGTGGGTGGCCATCACAATCGAGCGCAGCATCCCGTACAAATCCTTCCCGGCCTGCAACGCATCCAACCCTACAATCTCCGGCTGTTCGATGGTGAAGGGCGAACCGCTCAACATACGGTTCATAATGTACCAAATATCGGCCCGCGAGAGCCGCTGGTCGTTGTTTCGCAGCTCGGCCTCCATCTGTTGGTGGGTGGTATGATCTCGATCCCCGAAAGCGACGTACTGTTCCAGGTAGCGGGCAAAAAGATGCAGCCGGTCGCGCGAAACCGTGGCTGCGGTCGAGGCCGTCGTTGCCACGGAGAGCGTGGTCGAGGCTGCCGCTTTGTAAGCCTGATAGGCCGGTTTAGGCTGTCCTCTGTGATCGACCAGGCCGAAGGGGTAGGCCATCCCATCGCTGTAACTAAACCAAAAAATTTCATCCACCTCAGTCCCAAATTCACGGCTGATGCTGTTGTAGAGGCGACTGAGGTACTCCCCTTGCCCCTTCCTGTCCAGAGAATCGACCCCAATTTCCGTCAACCACAGCGGCAAATCGGTCACGGCCTGATAGGCCCGGATGAAGTCGCCTATGTAGCCGCTGCCCCATTCGGTGGCGGGCCAAGCGGGGCTGGGACGTTGGGTGTAGGGATGCAGGCCGACCGCATCGACCGGTAACTGTCCCCCCAACAAACGTTTTACAGCGGCCAGCCAATCCGGTTGGCCAGACACCAACCCCCCGCTGACCACCAATAAATCGGCATCGACTTGTTTAATAGCTCGGCTCGTCCGCTGGAGCAGTTGGCTAAAGCGGAGGGCTGACAGGTCGGTCATGCGGTCTGTATCGGTCGGCGGCTGATCGGGCGCTTGCCAAATTTGGAAGGCCGGTCGCCACCGAATCAAACTTTTGGCAATGGCGCTCGCCCGCTCGGCAAAATTTTGTTGAAATGTGACCCACGCTTCTTCCGTCGCCGAGACTGCCGGAACCCGGTTGCCGATGGTTTCCGGTGTCAGAATGATCAAAGAAGCGACCCCGGCTCGACTCAGACGCTCGATCTCCCGGCGGTAGAAACGAACGGCTTCCGGGTCCGGCTCACGGCCTACCGTGCCATCTTTAAATGTGTAACGGACCACTTCTACCCCCAACTCCTTCAACCGCGCCGGCGCAGGATTCCCCTGGGGATTTCTGGGGTCGATATTGAGTCCATACATTGCTCATACCCTCTGGACTACATATTTATTAGCTCCAATTACTGTACCCTGCGTATCTATTCAGCAGTTATTCTAAAACGCCGATTTCATAGCGGGGATTAGGAGATTCGGAGATTTTTTATTTGTTATTTTTTATTTGTTTATCCCCAAATCCCCAAATCCCCACAGAAACTTGGTAGATCGGTTTGGCTGCCGGTAGTTACCCCCGCATTATAACAAAAAACAGGTGATTCGGGCAACTACACACTCGACATAACCGCCCCTAACCATCAACTAGGACTTTTTGCCCTGTTGTATCGAGGCCAGAAATGAGTTACACTGCTTATAAGTTGAAGGTGCTGCGATATGCGGCAAAAAACTGCACATTAAAAAGTTGAACCTGCGTTTTGGGCTATTTAGCGTAAAACGTAAAACGTAAATCGTAAATTTCTACGTTTTACGTCTTACGTTTTATGTTTTCTCGCCCCCTGTCTTTGTGCCTGTCAGCAATCAATGGCCCAAAGTCCGCAGGGGGCGTTTTTGTTTACTCGACCCGCAGGTTCTCTAAAATCAGTAGACCGCCGCATCCTGAGTAGATCGAGGCACGAGATCGTATCGAAGGGTGCGATTGCGGTCTACTGAAAATGAACGAATTTTGGCCACGTGTGCCGATTGAGGAGAAAATCATGGAGAACATCGACCCTATGCGTAAATGGTGGCGGATCGTCACGGGTATTTTATTTCTTGTAGCCCTCCCGGTCACCCTCACCTACGCCCAGACCAGCACTACCACCCTCAACATCGACGCCTGTCTCGACCGAAACGCCGATGGTGTCTGTAGCGCCGAGGAGAGCGACACCCTCCCCACCGGCATCGAGGCCTGTTTGAATGACGCCGTGACCTGCCAACCGGTACCGGCATCATTCACCGATTTAGCCCCCGGCAGCTACACCACCTTCCTCCGTTTTACCGGCGACAGCCAGGGCTACTATCCCACCACCCCAAAAACCACCGTCGTGGTTGGACAGTCCGACCCAGCCACCCTGACCCTGGGCGCGGTCTACCCCATTCATCCCAAAGGCGTGGCCATCCACGAACCCCTCAATAAAGTGTACGTCGCCTTCCAGGGACCGGTCATCAATGGCCACAAACCCTACCCCTTTGTGGCTGTCATCGACGGCGAGGCCGATGAAGTGATGCAGACCATCCCCGGCGGCGAGAACGGCATCGGCTGGGAGCCGTGGGGCGTGGCCGTCTCCGGCGATAACGTCTTTGTTGGTTCCTTTGCCGATGGTCAGGTGACGGTCATCGACGCCAACAGCGACACGGTTACGACTTCCTTCAAACCCCAGCGGGATGATGTCCAACTGGCCTCAGCCGCCGTCAATCCGGTCACCGGCTGGGTTCATTTCGCCGACTATCGCGGCGGGCGCATGCTCATCGTCGATGGCAACGGTATCGTCGCTGAGCCGCCCATCGCCAATCAATTTGGCTTTAGTCCCTTTGAACCGGTCGTGGCCCGTACCTTAGAAAGCTACAGCTTCACCACGATGCGGGATGCCATTTTTGAGAATGAGTTCGACCCGACACCCTTCAAAATCCGTAGTTTCAGCGGCAACGGCGGCGACGAACTGCAACAGAAAGAACTCATCATCGACGGCCCCAACCCCCGGCAGAGCGGCCCGCCCCACGCATTGGGGCTGTGGCAGGTCGAGGGGCGGGAGCCGCGTCTCTTTGTCACCTACGCCGACGATACGCGCCTCGATCCCGTCGATTTCATCAACCCGGATAAATTGTTGGTTTACAGCTTCTCCCCCACCAATCCCAAAGAACTCCTGCTGCGGAACCAGGCCGTACAGGTCGGC
Organism: uncultured Caldilineaceae bacterium; assembly: GCA_964638395.1. GTDB lineage: Bacteria > Chloroflexota > Anaerolineae > 4572-78 > J111 > CAZWZZ01. The sequence continues at coordinate 435 of CAZWZZ010000763.1, read as the reverse complement.
GATTATGCTGAAGTGGGCCTGGTTTATCATCCCCAGACCGACCGTATGCTAGGAACCTACGCCGGGTTTAGCTACAGCGACGCCAACGGCCACGTCGCCGCCTGTGACAGCCCGGCGCGGGGCGGCATCTACGCCCTCAACTACGACGGCGGCTATCTGACCGAGGGGGCCGCCAGCCCCGGCCAGACCTGGCGTCAGCCCAACCGGGTGGTCGGCCAGCCGGCCCTGACGGGCGACAGCTTCCAATGGAAGAATCCCTTTGAGATTGCGGTTAACAGCAGCAATGGCAAGGTGTACGTTACCGACCGCTGCTGGAATGAGTTTCCCGCAGGCGGGCAGGCGGGCGGCGGGGCCGTTCTGGTTTTCAATGATGATGGCAGCCAACTGCCGACGCCAACGCCCATTCCCTCGGCCACGCCGACGGTCATCGTGACG